>NZ_JBOBDM010000016.1:0-92750 GCF_050586605.1 Pseudomonas sp. ES1
GGTGTTTTCCCCACCTTTTTTTGGGGCAGTTTCCCTGGTCGCCCCCCCGAGGTACCTTCCCCCGCGGTGGTTTATCACTTGCCGGCAGTCTTGCGCCGGCGCGGGGTTGTGGCCTTGGCCACCCCTGGCTCCGTCTTGCGCTTGCCGCCACCCCCACGTTTCTTCTTCCACGGTGCACCCTTGCCACCCGGCGCCAGGGGCGGGCCGCTGATGTTCAGGCGCATTCCCGCGCAGCGCTGCACCAGCTTGCCCATCCAGGCCGACTGCCGGGCGACGAACTCCTCAAGGCTCATCTCACCGCTTTGCACCATGTCCAGCGCCTGCTCCCAGATGGCCGTGGTGCCGGGGTCGGCGATGGCGCGGGGCACGGCATCGATCAGGCTGAACGCCGCGGGTGTCGCCGACAGCGCCTTGCCATGCTTGACCAGATAACCCCGATCGAGCAGGCCCTGGATGATGCTGGCGCGGGTGGCCTCGGTGCCGATGCCGGTGGTTTCCTTGAGCTTCTGCTTGAGCAGCGGGTCATCCACCAGTTTGGCGACGTTCTTCATCGCCTTGATCAGGTCGCCCTCGGTGAAGGGCTTGGGCGGTTGGGTCCACAGGTCTTTCAGTTGCAGATCATGCAGCGCGCAGTCCTGCCCTTCGCGCAGCGCGGGCAGCACCTGGGCCGGTGGTGCTTCGCGGCCTTTGGCCGGGGTGAGTGCCTCGGGCAGGGCGCGGCGCCAGCCCGGCTCGACGATCTGCTTGCCCACCGCGCGCAGCGTTTGCCCGGCGCAGTCGAACTCGGCCTGGGTGCGGTCGTATTCGTGGTTGGGCAGGAACTGCGCCAGGTAGCGGGCGCGGATCAGCGTGTAGACCGCCTTGTACTTGGGCGGCAGGCGCGCCGGGTCGCTGGCGGCGGCGGTGGGGATGATGCCGTGGTGGGCGCTGACCTTCTGGTCGTTCCACGCCCGTGAGCGGCGCTGGGGCTCAAGATGCGCCTGCAGCGTTGCGAGGCTGGCGTCGGCACGCTGCAGCGCGGCGAGGATTGCCGGCGCCTCGCCGTGCTGGCTGAGCGGCAGGTAGCTGCTGTCGCTGCGCGGATAGGTGATCAGCTTGTGGGTTTCGTACAGGGCCTGGGCGATGTCCAGCGTCTCCTGGGCGCCCAGGCCGAACTTTTTCGAGCACAGCTCCTGCAGCGTGCCCAGGTCGAAGGGCAGCGGCGCCGCTTCGCGCACGCGCTCGGTGGCAACCTTGAGCACCCGCGCCGTGCCCGCGGCCTGCATGGTGGCGGCGGCCTGCTGCGCCAACGCCTGTTGCAGGCAGCGGCCCTGGTCGTCGCAGGCGTCTTGCGGCGCGCGCCACTGGGCATTGAACACCTGGCCTGCGCTTTCCAGCTGCACGTCGATGGCCCAGAACGGCACAGGCACGAAATCGGCGATGCTGCGGTCGCGGTCCACCACCAGGCGCAATGTCGGGGTTTGCACCCGGCCCACCGGCAGCACGCCCTGATAGCCGGACTGGCGGCCGAGCAGGGTGAACAGGCGGCTCATGTTCATGCCGATCAGCCAGTCGGCACGCGAGCGGCCCAGGGCCGAGTGGTACAGGCTGAAGGTTTCCTGGCCGGGCAGCAGGCGCCCCAGGGCCTTGCGGATCGAGGCATCGTCCAGTGCCGACAACCACAGGCGCTGGATGGGGCCACGGTAGCGGCAGTGCTCGACCAGTTCGCGGGCGATCATCTCGCCCTCGCGGTCGGCGTCGGTGGCGATCACCAGCTCGCGGGCCTCGCCCAGCAGGCGCTTGACCGCCTTGAACTGGCTGGCGGTCTTGGGCTTGACCGTCATCTTCCACTTGTCGGGGATGATCGGCAGGTCATCGAGGGACCAGCGTTTGTAGCGTTCGTCGTAGCTGTCTGGTGGCGCGGTTTCCAGCAGGTGGCCAATGCACCAGGTGACGCACACGTCGGTGCCTTGCCAGCAGCCATCGCCCCGGCGTTGGGCGCCGAGCACCTTGGCGATGTCTTTTGCCTGGGAGGGTTTTTCGCAGAGAAAGAGGCGCATGGCCGGCAACGCTTCATCGTTGGAGATGGGGCACTAGGATGCGCAAGGCAGGGCGGGCAGGCAAGTTTTATCTGTATGCATGTACAGGTTTTATGCCCGCACCTTTGGCAGGGTAGCCCCAGGCACGGTGTTGGACCTGAGGTCGAGCCCCGTGCGAACTTGGCCCTTCGCCCGTCAGTCGTGTCAGTGGACGATGTCGCTGGGGCGCTTTTCCTACCTGCAACAAGGACGTCAAACAATGCCCGTATTCGATTACAAGCAGCTCGACAGCGCCGCCTCCGGCGCGCTTTACCAGGACGCCATGGCCCTGGCCATGTACGCCTACCATGGCATCGACGACGGCTTTGCCGCCGGCTACCAGCAACATGGCTTCGGCCTGGGCCTGCCGGCCACGCTGGTCAAGGCGTTGATCGGCGGCAGCGACAGCCAGGGGGTGATCCCCGGCATCCCGTGGAACCCCGATTCCGAAGCCAAGGCGCTGGCCCAGGTGAAGGCCGCCGGCTGGACGCCGATCAGCGCCGCGCAGTTGGGCTACAACGGCCACACCGATGCCCGCGGCACCTTTCACGGGGAAACGCCGGGCTACACCAGTGCCCAGGTGGAAATCCTCGGGCGCTACGATGCCAATGGCCAGCTGAGCGGGATCGGCATCGCCTTCCGTGGCACCAGTGGGCCCCGCGAGAACCTGCTGGGGGACACCCTGGGCGATGCGGTGAACGACCTGTTGGCGGCGCTGGGGCCGGCCGGCTATGCCCGCGACTACGCGGCCAAGGCCTTCGATGGCCTGCTCGGTGACGTCGCGGCCTTCGCCAAGGCCAACGGTCTGAGCGGCGCCGACATTACCGTCAGCGGCCACAGCCTGGGCGGCCTGGCGGTTAACAGCCTGGCCGACCTGAGCGGTGCGCGCTGGGGTGGCTTCTTTGAGGACGCGCGCTATGTTGCCTTCGCCTCGCCCACCCAGGCGGCAAACCCCGACAAGGTGCTCAACATTGGCTACGAAAACGACCCGGTGTTCCGTGCGCTCGACGGCACGTCGGTCACCTGGGGCACCCTGGGCGTGCATGACGGTGCCAAGGCTTCGGCCACCGACAACATCGTCAACTTCAACGATCACTACGCCTCGGACGCCTGGAACTTGCTGCCGTACTCTATCGGCAACATCGCCACCTGGCTGTCGCACCTGCCGGCGGCCTATACCGACGGCCTGGGCCGGGTGCTGGACTCCGGCTTTTATCAGTGGACCAGCCGCGACTCGACCATCGTGGTCAGCAACCTGTCCGACGTCACCCGGGGCTCGACCTGGGTGCAGGACCTCAACCGCAACGCCGAGGCGCACAAGGGCAGCACCTTCATCATCGGCAGCGAGCAGGCCGACCTTATCCAGGGCGGGCGTGGCAACGACTACCTGGAAGGGCGCGGCGGCAATGACACGTTCCGTGACCAAGGCGGTTTCAACCTGATCGACGGTGGCAGCGGCCACGACACCTTGAAGCTCGGCGATGCGCTGGCCAACCTGAGCATTGCCCGTGACGGGCAAGGGACGCTTTACGTGCGCGACGCCGAGGGCGGTATCAGCCTGGTTCGCAACGTCGAGAGCCTGGTGAGCCAGGAGACGAGCCTGGTGTTCTTCAGCAAGGAGGTCAGCCACACGGTTGGCGCCGATGGCTTGCTCTCCAGCGGCAAGCTCAACCTCTACGCCGCCTCGCAAAGCGGCAGCCAGGCGGGCGACACGCTGGTGGCCGGCAAGCAGGGCCAGTGGTTGTTCGGCCTGGACGGCGACGACCGCCTGGTGGGCGGTGCGGGCAATGATGTGCTGGTGGGCGGGGCCGGCAACGACCTGCTCAGCGGCGGGGCAGGGCGCGACACCTTCCTGTTCGACGGCCATTTCGGCCAGGACCGGGTGCTGGACTTCAGCAGCCAGGACCGCCTGGTGTTCATGGGGGTGGACGGTGGCACGGCGTCGCGGGACTTCCGTGATCACCTGAGCCAGGTGGGTGATGACCTGGTGCTGACCTTCGGCAAGGACAGCGTGACACTGGTGGGCATTGCCGGGCAGGGCCTGGCGGACGGCCAGATCGTCATCGCTTGATGGTGCGAACCCGTCGCGGCCGGGCGCCGCGGCGGGTTCAGGCCGGGATCAGTATTCCCAGAAGATGCGTTGCAGTTCCTTGCTGTCCCGGGTCTTGGTCATGGCGACCATGGCCAGGATGCGGGCTTTCTGCGGGTTCAGGTCGTGGGCCACGACCCAGTCGTTCTTGTCGTCAGGCTGTTCGGCGTTGCGCAGAACGAAACCACCCTGGTTGACGTGGGACGAACGAATGATCTGTACGCCGTTCTTGCGCAGTTCCTGCAGGGCAGGGACGACGCGCGACGATACCGAGCCGTTGCCGGTACCGGCGTGGATGATCGCCTTCGCGCCACCCTGGGCCAGGGCCTTGTAGGCGGTGTCGGTGACGTTGCCGTAGCCGTAGGCGATGTCCACGGCAGGCAGGCTGCTGATGGTCTTGATGTCGAACTCGGAGTTGACCGTGTGGCGCTTGGCCGGCAGGCGGAACCAGTAGGACTTGCCTTCCACGACCATGCCCATCGGGCCCCAGGCGCTCTTGAAGGCTTCGGTCTTGATGTTGACCGACTTGCTCACATCGCGGCCGGACTGGATTTCGTCGTTCATGGTCACCAGCACGCCCTTGCCACGGTTCTGCTTGTCGCTGGCCACGGCCACGGCGTTGTACAGGTTGAGCATGCCGTCGGCGGACATGGCGGTGCCCGGGCGCATGGAACCAACCACCACGATCGGCTTGTCGGTCTTCTCCACCAGGTTGAGGAAGTAGGCGGTCTCTTCCAGGGTGTCGGTGCCGTGGGTGATGACGATGCCGTCGACGTCCTTGCTGTCGGCCAGCTCGGCGACACGCTTGCCCAGCTTGAGCAGGTCGTCGTTGCTGATGCTTTCGGAGGCGATCTGCATCACCTGCTCGCCGCGTACGTTGGCGATATCAGCCAGTTCCGGCACGCCGGCGATCAGCTTGTCGATGCCGAGCTTGGCGGCCTGGTAGGTAGCGCTGTTGGCGGCGCTGGCACCGGCACCGGCGATGGTGCCGCCAGTGGCGAGGATCACCACGTTGGCGAGCTTCTGTTGTTGCTCGGCTTCCTTGGCCGAAACGGTGGTTGGCAGGGCCAGCAGCAGGGCCAGGGTGGCCGGGGTGAAGGCCTTGAGTGCGATGTTGATCATAGTTCTTCTTCTCTCTTCCTAATGAGATGTTCGCTGTGTCGCACCACAGTCAGGCAGATTTCGTACCAGACCTTACCGTTCGTCGTTTTTCATCTGTAAGCCGTTGATATTCATCATGTGTAACCTGAATGCGTGAGACTGCGCGGGTTGCCGTCGTTCGGCATCCCGAACAAGCGTAGGAAAAGTGTTCGGTTTTTCGGATAAATTGCGGATAATCTGGCGCACGTGCTGGCGCTTTGCCTACGTACTGGATTTGACAAACGCGGGACCTGTTTCCATAGTGAGTCACCGCAAACGTTTGCATCCGATAAAAAACACAAAATTCGGAGTCATTTCCATGAAACTGCCGTTCTCCGGTCGTCCGCTGGCCGTCGCTGTGCTCTCTTCGCTGATGTTCGCCCTGCCACTGTCTGCAGCCCATGCCGAGGACGCGCCCAAGGTCGCCCTGGTGATGAAGTCTTTGGCCAACGAGTTCTTCCGCACCATGGAAGACGGCGCCAAGGACTACCAGAAGGCCCATCCCCAGGATTTCGAGCTGATCGCCAACGGCATCAAGAATGAAACCGATACCGGCGAGCAGATCCGCATTGTCGAGCAGATGGTCAACTCAGGCGCCAAGGCCCTGGTGATCGCGCCGGCCGACTCCAAGGCGCTGGTCGCGGCGGTGAAGAAGGCCATGGACAAAGGCGTGATCGTGATCAACATCGACAACCGCCTTGACCCCGAACTGCTCAAGAGCAAGGGTATCAGCGTGCCCTTCGTCGGCCCCGACAACCGCAAGGGCGCGCGCCTCGTCGGCGATTACCTGGCTAAAGAGAAGCTCAAGGCCGGCGATCAGGTCGGCATCATCGAAGGCGTGCCGACCACCACCAACGCCCAGCAGCGCACCGCCGGCTTCAAGGACGCCATGGAAGCCGCGCAGATGAAGATCGTCTCGGTGCAGTCCGGCAATTGGGAGATCGACAAAGGCAACGCCGTGGCCGCCTCGATGCTCAACGAATACCCCGACCTCAAGGCGCTGCTGGCCGGCAACGACAGCATGGCGCTGGGTGCGGTTTCGGCCGTGCGCGCTGCGGGCAAGGCCGGCCAGGTGCAGGTGGTCGGCTACGACAACATCAAGGCCATCAAGCCGATGCTCAAGGATGGCCGCGTGCTTGCGACCCTCGACCAGGCCGCCAGCCAGCAGGCGGTGTTTGGCATCCAGGCGGCGTTGACCATGCTCAAGGGCGAGAAGCCTGCCGTGGATGCCGACAATGTGATCCAGACGCCGGTGGAACTGATTACCCAGTGATTGACTTGTGGGAGCTGGCTTGCCAGCGATCACCGGCGAAGCCGGTGCCATGCACCGAGTTGCCGTCATCGCTGGCAAGCCAGCTCCCACAGGGGGGTGTGCTATTTGAACATGTTGGGAGAGGTGGCCATGTCAGTAACGGCCAATGAAACCATGCTGGCCGTCAGCGGCCTGGGCAAGACCTACGCCCAGCCGGTGCTCGGCGACGTCACCCTCGAGCTGCGCGGCGGCGAGGTGTTGGCGCTGACCGGCGAAAACGGTGCGGGCAAGTCGACCTTGTCCAAGCTGATCAGCGGCCTGGAAACCCCCACCGCCGGGCAGATGCACTACCGCGGCCAGCCCTACAACCCCGGCAGCCGCGCCGAGGCCGAGCGCCTTGGGGTGCGCATGGTGATGCAGGAGCTCAACCTGCTGCCGACCCTGACCGTGGCCGAGAACCTGTTCCTCGACAACCTGCCCAGCCGCTTCGGCTGGATCAGCCAGAAGCGCCTGCGCCAGCTGGCCACGGCGGCCATGGCCCAGGTGGGCCTCGAGGCCATTGACCCGGACACCCCGGTCGGCGAGCTGGGGATCGGCCATCAGCAGATGGTCGAGATCGCCCGCAACCTGATTGGCGATTGCCATGTACTGATCTTCGATGAGCCCACGGCCATGCTCACCAGCCGTGAGGTGGAACTGCTGTTCACCCAGATCGAGCGCCTGCGCCAGCGTGGCGTGGCCATCGTCTATATCTCGCACCGCCTCGAAGAGCTGCAGCGCGTAGCCCAGCGCATCGCCGTGCTGCGCGACGGCAAGCTGGTATGCGCCGAGCCGATCCAGCGCTACAGCAGCAACGAGCTGGTCAACCTGATGGTCGGCCGCGAGCTGGGTGAACACATCGACCTTGGCCGCCGCCAGATCGGCGCGCCGTTGCTCAAGGTCGACAAGCTCAGCCGTGGCGACAAGGTGCGCGAGGTGTCGTTCGAGGTGAGAGCAGGGGAGATCTTCGGCATCTCTGGGCTGATCGGTGCCGGGCGCACCGAACTGCTGCGCCTGATCTACGGCGCCGACCGCGCCGACAGCGGGCAGATTGCCCTTGGCCTGCCGCCGCAGCCGGTGAGCATCGACTCGCCCAAGGCCGCCGTGGCCGCCGGCATCGCCCTGATCACCGAGGACCGCAAGGGCGAAGGCCTGCTGCTGACCCAGTCGATCAGCGCCAACATCGCCCTGGGCAACCTGGGCGCCGTATCCCGTGCCGGTGTGCTCGATCGCGACGCCGAACGCAGCCTGGCCGAACGGCAGATCAGCGCCATGCGCATTCGCAGCGCCGGCCCGGCGCAGGCGGTGGGCGAACTGTCCGGCGGCAATCAGCAGAAGGTGGTGATCGGCCGTTGGCTCGAGCGCGACTGCCAGGTGCTGCTGTTCGACGAGCCCACCCGCGGGATCGACGTGGGTGCCAAGTTCGACATCTATGGCCTGCTCGCCGAGCTCGCTCGCCAGGGCAAGGCCCTGGTGGTGGTGTCCAGCGACTTGCGCGAGCTGATGCTGATTTGCGACCGCATCGCCGTGCTGTCCGCCGGGCGGCTGATCGACACCTTCGACCGTGACCGCTGGAGCCAGGACCAGTTGCTTGCCGCCGCCTTTGCCGGCTACCAGAAACGTGATGCCCTGCTGCACGACGCAGCTCCCAGGATGGACGCATGAAAACCACCCCTCTCGACACCTCGGGCGCCGTGCCCGCCCGCCGCAGCGGCAACTATTATGGCCTGGGCACCTACCTGGGCCTGGCTGGCGCCTTGCTGGCGATGATCGTGCTGTTCTCGTTGCTCAGCAGCCACTTTCTCTCCTATGCCACCTTCAGCACCCTGGCCAACCAGATCCCCGACCTGATGGTGTTGGCGGTGGGCATGACCTTCGTGCTGATCATCGGCGGCATCGACCTGTCGGTGGGCTCGGTGCTGGCGCTGGCCGCCTCCACGGTCAGCGTGGCGATCCTCGGCTGGGGCTGGGGCGTGCTGCCCGCCGCCTTGCTCGGCATGGCCGTGGCGGCGCTGGCCGGCAGCATCACCGGCAGCATTACCGTGGCCTGGCGCATCCCGTCGTTCATCGTCTCGCTGGGCGTGCTGGAAATGGCCCGGGGCCTGGCCTACCAGTTCACCGACTCGCGCACCGCCTACATCGGCGATGCCTTCGCCTGGTTCTCCAACCCCATCGCCTTCGGTATTTCGCCGGCCTTCATCATTGGCCTGCTGGTGATCGTGCTGGCCCAGCTGGTGCTGACCCGCACGGTGTTCGGCCGCTACCTGATCGGCATCGGCACCAACGAAGAGGCCGTGCGCCTGGCCGGTATCGACCCGCGCCCGTACAAGATCCTGGTGTTCGCCCTGATGGGCGTGCTCGCAGGCCTGGCCGCGCTGTTCCAGATTTCCCGCCTGGAGGCCGCCGACCCCAACGCCGGGGCCGGCCTGGAGCTGCAGGTGATCGCCGCCGTGGTGATCGGCGGCACCAGCCTGATGGGTGGGCGCGGCTCGGTCATCAGTACGTTCTTCGGGGTGCTGATCATCTCGGTGCTGGCCGCAGGCCTTGCGCAGATTGGTGCTTCAGAGCCCACCAAACGCATCATCACCGGGGCGGTCATCGTCATCGCCGTGGTGCTCGACACTTACCGTAGCCGGCGTGCAAACCGGCGGAACTGATAAAACATGGCCACCATCAAAGATGTCGCGGCACTGGCGGGTATTTCCTACACCACCGTGTCCCATGTACTGAACAAGACCCGTCCGGTCAGCGAACACGTGCGCCTGAAGGTCGAGGCGGCGATCGCCGAGCTCGACTACGTGCCCAGCGCTGTGGCCCGCTCGCTGAAGGCCCGCAGCACTGCCACCATCGGCTTGCTGGTGCCCAACAGCGTCAACCCGTACTTCGCCGAGCTGGCCCGGGGCATCGAGGATGCCTGCGAGCGCAACGGCTACTGCGTGATCCTGTGCAACTCCGACGACGATCCGCAGAAGCAGCGCAGCTACCTGCGCGTGCTGCTGGAAAAACGCATCGACGGCCTGGTTGTCGCCTCGGTGGGCGAGGAGCGTGACCTGCTCGACAGCCTGGCCTGCGTGCGCACGCCCATGGTCATCGTCGACCGCGCGCTGGACGGCGTCGAGGCAGACCTTGTGCGGATCGATCACGAGCACGGCGCTTACCTGGCCACCCGCCACTTGCTGGAGCTGGGCCATCGCGACATTGCCACCATCGCAGGCCCCGTGGACACCGGCGTCAGCCAACTGCGCCTGGCCGGTTTCCGTCGGGCCATGGCCGAGGCCGGGCTGCGCATTGCCGCCGGCCATGTGTTGCACAGCGACTTCACCAGCCCTGGGGGCCATGCCGCCGCGGCGCGGCTGCTCGATGGCCAGCGGCCGACGGCGATTTTCGCCGGCAACGACATGATCGGCTTTGGCGTGCTGCGCGCCGCCGCCGAACGCAATATCAACGTGCCGGGCGAGCTGTCGGTGATCGGTTTCGACGACATCGAGCTGAGCCGCTATGTGTACCCGGCGCTGACCACCGTCGGCCAGTCGATCCGCGAGCTGGGCGAGAGCGCGGCGGCGTTGCTGTTGTCGCGCATTGGCGCACCGAGCTGTGGGGCGGTGGAGCAGCGCATCGTCGCGCCGCGCATCGTCCTGCGCGAATCCACCGGGCCGCGCCCGGACCTGTTCAACGATTACCGTTAAGGAATGCCCATGGATGCCAAGGTGGTAGTGGTCGGCAGCCTCAACATGGACCTGGTGGCCCGCGCCCAGCGCCTGCCGCGGGGCGGTGAGACCCTGGCCGGTGACAGCTTCTTCACCGTGCCCGGCGGCAAGGGTGCCAACCAGGCCGTGGCCGTGGCCCGGCTGGGCGCCAGCGTGGCGATGGTCGGCAATGTGGGTGACGATGCCTACGGCCAGCAGCTGCGCAAGGCGCTGGAAGTGGAAGGTGTCGACTGCCAGGGTGTCGGCGTCTGCCCGGGGGTTTCCAGTGGCGTGGCGCTGATCGTGGTGGATGCCGCCAGCCAGAACGCCATCGTCATCATTGCGGGTGGCAATGGCTTGCTCAGCCCTGAGTCGGTGCAGCGCTTCGACGCGTTGCTGCAGCAGGCCGAGGTGATCATCTGCCAGCTTGAAGTGCCTGCCCAGACTGTGGCCTGGACCCTGGCGCGCGGGCGCGAGCTGGGCAAGACCGTGATCCTCAACCCGGCGCCGGCCACCGGCCCGCTGCCGGCGGGCTGGTACGCCCAGGTCGACTACCTGATCCCTAACGAGAGCGAGGCCGAGGCGCTGACCGGGGTGGCGGTGACCGACCTCGACAGTGCTCGCCGTGCCGGCGAGCAGTTGATAAAGCTGGGGGCAGGGAAGGTGATCGTCACCCTGGGTGCCCAGGGTGCATTGTTTGTCGACGGGCAGGGCGACAGGCATTTCCCCGTCGCGCCGGTCAACGCGGTGGACACCACGGCGGCCGGTGACACCTTTGTCGGTGGCTTTGCCGCCGGCTTGGCCCGTGGCCTTTCGCTCGATGACGCAATCGTTTTCGGGCAGCGTGCTGCGGCCATTTCCGTCACTCGCGCCGGCGCCCAGCCGTCGATTCCGTACCTGAAGGAACTGGTGCCATGAAAAAGACCCCGTTGCTGAACGTTGCCCTGTCGCGGACCATCGCCGGGCTGGGCCATGGCGACATCCTGGTGATCGGCGATGCCGGCCTGCCGGTGCCGCCGGGGGTGGAGCTAATCGACCTGGCACTCACCCCGGGCATTCCGGATTTCGCCAGCGTGCTGCGGGTGGTGCTGAGCGAGATGCAAGTGGAGCGGCATGTGCTGGGCGAAGAAATGTTCCGCGCCTTGCCGCCGTGCCTGGCCGAGGTGGACCGATTGCAGGGGCTGGGCGAGCTGGGCCGGCGCGAGTTGTTGAGCCATGAAGCGTTCAAGGCGCTGACCCGCAAGGCCCGGGCCGTGGTGCGCACCGGTGAGTGCCAGCCCTACAGCAATATTGCCCTGGTGGCGGGCGTTACTTTCTGACGCCTTGGTGGTAATGCCGCTGTCGAGCTATCCACGACCCCTGTGGGAGCGGGTTTACCCGCGAATCAGGCGCCGCCGATGCATGGCACCGGCTTCGCCGGTGTTCGCGGGTAAACCCGCTCCCACAAGGCGCGATAAGGTCAACCAATTGGAGAAAGGAAAACCCAATGTTCAAACGCCTGCTGCAAGGAGCCGTACTCATGTCCGCGCTAGCCACCACCACCGTCATCGCTGCCCCACGCGACCTGATCATCGACACCGACCCCGGCGCCGACGACGTGGTCGCGCTGCTGCTGGCCATGGCTTCGCCTGATGAGCTGAAAATCCGCGCCATCACCACGGTCGCCGGCAACGTGCGCCTGGACAAGACCTCGCGCAACGCCCGCCTGGCCCGTGAATGGGGTGGTCGTGAAGATATCCCAGTCTATGCCGGGGCAGGGCGGCCGTTGGTACGCGCGCCGATCTACGCTGCCAATGTGCACGGTGAAGAAGGGCTGACCGGCATCCAGGTGCATGAACCGAAACAGCCCTTGGCCAAAGGCAATGCCGTGCAATACCTGGTCGATACCCTGGGCGCCGCCGAGCCCCACAGCATCACCGTCGCCATGCTCGGCCCGCAGACCAACCTGGCCCTGGCGCTGATCCAGCAGCCGGACATCGCCAAGGGCATCAAGGAAGTGGTGGTCATGGGCGGCGCTCATTTCAACGGCGGCAATATCACCCCGGCGGCCGAGTTCAACCTGTATGCCGATCCGCACGCCGCCGAGGTGGTGCTGGCCAGTGGCGTCAAACTCACTTACCTGCCGCTGGACGTCACCCACAAGCTGCTCACCAGCGACGCACGCCTCAAGCAACTGGCGGCGGTGAACAACAAGGCCAGCAAACTGGTGGTGGATATCCTCAACGCCTACATCAAGTTCGACATGGACACCTACGGCATGCCTGGCGGCCCGGTGCACGATGCCAGCGTGATCGCCTATCTGCTCAAGCCCGAGCTGTTCAAGGGGCGGGACATCCACATGGTGGTCGACAGCCGTGAGGGCCCGACCTTTGGCCAGACCGTCGCCGACTGGTACGGCGTGCTCAAGCAGCCCGCCAATGTCACCTGGGTGGAGGAGGGCGACGCACAAGGCTTCTTCGATCTGCTCAGCGCGCGTCTGGCTCGATTGCAATAGCAGCCTGAGGTGCGTGGCGTTCGAGTATCTGCTCGATGAAGCTGCGCGCCGCTTCACCACCGCGGTCGCGCACCAGCAGATCGATGGCGATCAGTACCAGCTCTTCGGGCGAACCCGGGCTATAGGCGCTTTGGCCTTCGTCCCATTTGACCTTGATGTCGGCATCGATGCTGTGGTTGCTCATGAAGCGCTCTCGCTGGGGCCTGGGCTGAGGAGTCGAATACCGGGTCCTGGCGTTCGAGGTGGAGGCGTTGCGCACTCCACTGTTTGCAGTAAATCATGCCTTGGTCACCTTGGCCCTGCGACTTAGGCATAAGGGCGGCGCCTGGGTGAACCAGTGGTTCGGTGCAAAATCCCGTCACGATTGCCCTTCGCGTCTACGGCCGGGTTCAGGCAGAATCTTGCAGTTTTGCAACAATCAGTTTTAGGGGCTGTCGTATTGGACAGCTCTCACGATCGATTAGGAGGATTCATGTTCCGTACCCGCGCTTCCCTGGCAACCCTGTTGCTGGCTACCGTTCTCGCAGGCTGCAGCACCGGCGGCACCTCGGGTGGCTCCGCCGCCCCTGCCGCCCCGGCCGGCAACGATGGCCGCTGCGAAGCCAGTGGCGCCGATTTCACCGTCGGCAAGCCGGCTACCGCGGAGTTGCTCGAGCAAGCGCGCAAGGCCACTGGCTCGCAGATGGCGCGCATCCTCAAGCCCCACGACATGATCACCCTGGAGTATCGCTCCGAGCGCCTGAACCTGAATGTCGATGACAAAGGTGTGGTTACCCGCGTCAACTGCGGCTGATGCAATCGCGGGGCAAGCACCCTCCCGTGTTAGCGTGGGAGCGGGCTTGCCCCGCGATGAGGGCCTGCAAGGGCCATGGCGCCTTTTCTCGCGCCCAATAAAAAACCCGCCACAAGTGGCGGGTTTTTTACAGCTATCCGAATTACTCCGGACGAACCTGTGCAGCCTGCATGCCCTTCTGGCCGCGCTCGGCGACGAAGGAAACAGTCTGACCTTCTTTCAGGCTCTTGAAACCGTCGGTTTCGATGGCCTTGAAGTGTACGAACAGGTCGTCGCCGCCGCCTTGTGGGGTGATGAAGCCGAAGCCTTTCTCATCATTGAACCATTTGACGGTGCCGGTTTGGCGATTGGACATGGGATGAATCTCCAGAAACATGATTTTTTTTCGAGGTGCGATGCGGCCAAGGCTACAGGGGCACGGGCTACATCATAGTCTAATTCTGCGGATCAGGCGCCTATTACCTTCGCACTATGTCGATAAAGCGCAAATTAAGGGGGTAGGGTCGCATAAAACGCGGCTATTTCGGCTTGCAGGCGGCCTGCACGGCGGCCTGAGCACGGTGCATCAGCTTGGCGTCGACACCGTCCGAGCTGTCGAGGTCCTTGATCTCCTCGTCGGTAAAGTTCTTTTTGATGGCCTGGGCGCCGCAGGTGCAGTGCTTGGTCGCCGTCGCGGCGTCGACGCCTTGCGCCTTGGCCGTTTCCTGGCACTGGGCCATGTAGTTTTTCTCCTTGCCCGCCGGGAAGTCGCCCGCAGTGGCAGCCAAGGGCAGCAGCAGGGCGCTAACGGCGCAGGCGGCCAGAAGGGAGGGAAGTCGCATAACCGGATACTCCTTGGGTTAAGGTCTCATCAAGAGTAGGTTGCTTCAGAAGGTCTGATAGGAAATTTTCCGTACAAGTTCACCTGGCAGGCACACTTGCCAAAATTTTCTGCCGACCCCTCTAGCCCCGTGCTAGCATGCCTCCCTTGCGGTATGCCTGTGGCAGCCGCATTTCTTTTTATACCTCCAGTCACTCTGGTTCGCCCCTGACCGGCCGAAAGGTCTCTGCCACTGTGAGGCAGGCTTTCCCGCGGGAAAGGCAGGGCGGATCTTGTACTGGCTCATCCCAACCCACGTGACCTTTGGTAGGGGTCACCACTAGGAGAGGAGGCGCCATGCCCGTTATTACTCTTCCCGATGGCAGTCAACGCACGTTCGACCAGCCGGTATCCGTAGCCGAAGTCGCCGCCTCGATCGGCGCCGGCCTGGCCAAGGCCACCCTGGCCGGCAAGGTCGACGGCAAGCTCGTCGATGCCTGCGACAAGATCGCTCACGACGCCACCCTGCAGATCATCACCCCCAAAGATGCAGAGGGACTGGAGATCATCCGTCACTCGTGCGCCCACCTGATCGGCCACGCAGTGAAGCAGCTGTACCCGACCGCCAAGATGGTGATCGGCCCGGTGATCGACGAAGGCTTCTATTACGACATCGCCTACGAGCGTCCCTTCACCCCGGACGACCTCGCTGCGATCGAAAAGCGCATGCAGCAGCTGATCGACACCGACTACGACGTGGTCAAGAAGATGACCCCGCGTGCCGAAGTCATCGACGTGTTCACCAGCCGTGGCGAAGACTACAAGCTGCGCCTGGTCGAAGACATGCCGGATGAACAGGCCATGGGCCTGTACTACCACGAAGAATACGTCGACATGTGCCGCGGCCCGCACGTGCCGAACACCCGCTTCCTCAAAGCCTTCAAGCTGACCAAGCTGAGCGGCGCCTACTGGCGCGGCGATGCCAAGAACGAGCAGCTGCAGCGCGTGTACGGCACCGCCTGGGCTGACAAGAAGCAGCTGGCGGCCTACATCCAGCGCATCGAAGAAGCCGAAAAACGCGACCACCGCAAGATCGGCAAGCAGCTCGACCTGTTCCACCTCCAGGAAGAAGCGCCGGGCATGGTGTTCTGGCACGCCAACGGTTGGACCATCTACCAGGTACTCGAGCAGTACATGCGTAAAGTCCAGCGCGAAAACGGCTACTCGGAAATCAAGACCCCGCAGGTCGTCGATCGCATCCTCTGGGAGCGTTCCGGCCACTGGACCAACTACGCCGAGAACATGTTCACCACTTCGTCGGAAAGCCGCGACTACGCGGTAAAACCGATGAACTGCCCGTGCCACGTGCAGGTGTTCAACCAGGGCCTGAAGTCCTACCGCGACCTGCCGCTGCGCCTGGCTGAGTTCGGTGCCTGCCACCGCAACGAGCCGTCCGGCGCGCTGCACGGCATCATGCGCGTGCGTGGCTTCGTGCAGGACGACGCGCACATCTTCTGCACCGAAGAACAGGTGAAGAAAGAAGCCGCCGACTTCATCAAGCTGACCCTCGATGTGTACAAGGACTTCGGTTTCACCGACGTCGCCATGAAGCTCTCGACTCGCCCGGCCAAGCGCGTGGGTTCCGAAGAGCTGTGGGACCGCGCTGAAGGCGCGCTGGCCGAAGCGCTGAACGACTCCGGCCTTGAGTGGGAATACCAGCCGGGCGAGGGCGCGTTCTACGGCCCGAAGATCGAGTTCACCCTGCGCGACTGCCTGGGCCGTAACTGGCAGTGCGGCACCCTGCAGTACGACCCGAACCTGCCTGAGCGCCTCGACGCCAGCTACATTGCCGAAGACAACAGCCGCGTGCGCCCGGTGATGCTGCACCGCGCCATCCTCGGTTCGTTCGAGCGCTTCATCGGTATGCTCATCGAGCACTATGCCGGCGTGTTCCCAGCATGGCTGGCGCCGACGCAGGCAGTGGTCATGAATATCACCGACAAGCAGGCCGATTTCGCCCTCGAGGTCGAGAAATCTCTGAACGGTAGCGGTTTCCGTGCCAAGTCGGACTTGAGAAATGAGAAGATCGGCTTTAAAATCCGCGAGCATACTTTGCTCAAGGTCCCGTACCTTTTGGTTATAGGGGATCGTGAAGTCGAAACGCAAACCGTCGCAGTGCGTACTCGCGAAGGCGCTGACCTGGGCTCCATGCCCGTCGCCCAGTTCGCTGAGCTGCTGCAACAGGCGGTTTCCCGGCGTGGTCGCCAAGAATCGGAGTAATGACTATTAAGCGTGAAATGAGAAACGATAAGCGTGCTGTACCGAAAGCCCCGATCAACGAGAATATCTCGGCCCGCGAGGTTCGGTTAATTGGCGCTGATGGCGAGCAGGTTGGCATCGTCTCGATTGATGAAGCGCTTCGTATCGCTGATGAAGCGAAGCTGGATCTGGTAGAAATCTCTGCAGACGCGGTACCGCCTGTCTGCAAAGTCATGGACTACGGCAAGCACCTCTTCGAGAAGAAGAAGCAGGCCAACGAAGCCAAGAAAAACCAGAAGCAGATTCAGATTAAAGAAATCAAGTTTCGTCCAGGGACGGAGGATGGGGATTACCAGGTAAAACTACGCAACCTGGTACGTTTCCTTACCGATGGGGACAAGGCCAAGATCTCTCTGAGATTCCGTGGCCGTGAGATGGCCCACCAGGAGCTGGGCATGGAGCTGTTGAAGCGGGTTGAAGCTGACCTCGCCGAATACGGCACCGTTGAGCAGCATCCGAAGATGGAAGGACGCCAGCTTATGATGGTCATCGCCCCCAAGAAAAAGAAGTAATCTCCCGGGCACGGCAGGCCTGATGATTATGTGTAATTTTATCGAATGCGGAGTTCCAACATGCCAAAAATGAAAACCAAGAGCGGTGCTGCGAAGCGTTTCCTGAAAACCGCTTCCGGCTTCAAGCACAAGCACGCTTTCAAGAGCCACATCCTGACCAAAATGTCGACCAAGCGTAAGCGTCAACTGCGCGGTGCCAGCTTGCTGCACCCGTCTGACGTTGCAAAAGTCGAGCGCATGCTGCGCGTACGTTAATTTCGGTCAAAGATAGAGGAAGTTACTCATGGCTCGTGTAAAGCGTGGCGTCATCGCTCGTAAGCGTCACAAGAAAATTCTGAAACTGGCTAAAGGCTACTACGGTGCACGTTCGCGCGTATTCCGTGTTGCCAAGCAGGCTGTCATCAAGGCAGGCCAATACGCCTACCGCGACCGTCGCCAGAAGAAGCGTCAGTTCCGCGCTCTGTGGATCGCTCGTATCAACGCCGGTGCACGCACCAACGGCCTGTCTTACAGCCGTCTGATTGCTGGCCTGAAAAAAGCGTCGATCGAAATCGACCGCAAGGTTCTGGCTGACCTGGCAGTGAACGAAAAAGCGGCGTTTGCTGCAATTGTCGAGAAAGCTAAAGCCGTTCTGGCCTAAGTACCCACGACAATCATCCGCCGGCGCCCTGCGCCGTCGGGTGTAAAACGTCATCGATAGGGGAAGAGCCTTCAAAAGCTCTTCCCCTATTTTCGTATCTGGAGTCTGTACATGGAAAACCTGGACGCGCTGGTTGCCCAAGCCCTTGAGGCCGTGGAACGCGCTGAAGACATCACAACCCTGGAACAGATCCGGGTCCAATTCCTCGGCAAGAAAGGCGAGCTGACCCAGGTGATGAAGACCCTGGGCAATCTGCCAGCCGAAGAGCGCCCCAAGGTTGGCGCGCTGATCAACGACGCCAAGGAACGCGTCACCGACGTGCTCAACGCACGCAAGGCCGCCTTTGAAGAGGCCGAGCTCAACGCTCGCCTGGCCGCCGAATGCATCGACGTCACCCTGCCAGGCCGTGGCCAGACCACCGGCGGGCTGCACCCGATCACCCGTACTCTCGAGCGCATCGAGCAGTTCTTCACCCACATCGGCTACGGCATCGCCGAAGGCCCTGAGGTCGAAGACGACTACCACAACTTCGAAGCGCTCAACATCCCCGGCCACCACCCGGCCCGGGCGATGCACGACACCTTCTATTTCAATGCCAACATGCTGCTGCGTACCCACACCTCGCCGGTGCAGGTGCGTACCATGGAATCGAGCCAGCCGCCGATCCGCATTGTCTGCCCGGGCCGCGTCTACCGCTGCGACTCGGATATCACCCATTCGCCGATGTTCCACCAGGTCGAAGGCCTGCTGATCGACCGCGATATCAACTTTGCCGACCTCAAGGGCACCATCGAAGAATTCCTGCGGGTGTTCTTCGAGAAAGAACTGGCCGTGCGCTTCCGCCCGTCGTTCTTCCCCTTCACCGAACCGAGCGCCGAAGTGGATATCCAGTGCGTGATGTGCTCCGGCAAAGGCTGCCGCGTGTGCAAGCAGACCGGCTGGCTGGAAGTGATGGGCTGCGGCATGGTCCACCCGAGCGTGCTGCGCATGTCCGGCATCGACCCGGAAGAATTCCAGGGCTTCGCCTTCGGCATGGGCGCCGAGCGCCTGGCCATGCTGCGCTATGGCGTCAACGATTTGCGTCTGTTCTTCGACAACGACCTGCGGTTCCTGGCGCAATTCCGCTAGGCCCAATCGACGCAAATTCTAGGAGAACAGCATGAAATTCAGTGAACAGTGGCTGCGCGGTTGGGTAAACCCGCAAGTCTCCCGTGACGAACTGGTCGCCCGCCTGTCCATGGCCGGCCTCGAAGTCGACAGCGTGACCCCCGCTGCCGGCCAGTTCAGCGGCATCGTGGTGGGCGAGATCCTCGCCACCGAACAACACCCAGACGCCGACAAACTGCGCGTGTGCCAGGTAAGCAACGGCGCAGAAACCTTCCAGGTGGTCTGCGGCGCCCCCAACGCTCGCCCAGGCATCAAGATCCCGTTCGCCATGATCGGCGCCGAGCTGCCGGGCGACTTCAAGATCAAGAAAGCCAAGCTGCGCGGCGTCGAGTCCTTCGGCATGCTGTGCTCGGCTGCCGAACTGCAGATCAGCGAAGAGAACGACGGCCTGCTGGAACTGGCTGCTGACGCCCCGATTGGCCAGGACATTCGCCAGTACCTGAACCTCGACGACGCCAGCATCGAGATCGGCCTGACCCCGAACCGCGGCGACTGCCTGTCCCTGGCCGGCCTGGCCCGCGACGTCAGCGCCCTGTACGACGTCCCGGTCACTCGCCCGGTAGTGCCGGCTGTCCCCGCTGCCCACGACGAAGTGCGCTCGGTGGAAGTCAGTGCCCCGGCGGCCTGCCCGCGTTACCTGGGCCGTGTCATCCGTAACGTCGACCTGAGCAAGCCGACCCCGCTGTGGATGGTCGAACGCCTGCGCCGCAGCGACGTGCGCAGCATCGACGCCGCCGTCGACATCACCAACTACGTGATGCTCGAACTCGGCCAGCCGATGCACGCCTTCGACCTCGCCGAAATCAACGGCGGTATCCGCGTGCGCATGGCCGAAGAGGGCGAGAAACTGGTCCTGCTGGACGGCCAGGAAGTTGCCCTGCGCGCCGACACCCTGGTGATCGCCGACCACACCCGCGCCCTGGCCATTGCCGGCGTGATGGGGGGCGAGCACAGCGGCGTCAACACCGAGAAGACCCGCGACCTGTTCCTGGAAAGCGCCTTCTTCGAGCCGATCTCCGTCGCCGGCAAGGCCCGTTCCTACGGCCTGCACACCGACGCCTCGCACCGCTACGAGCGCGGTGTCGATTCGCAACTGGCCCGCGAAGCCATGGAGCGCGCCACCGCGCTGCTGCTGGAGATCGTCGGCGGTGAAGCCGGCCCGATCGTCGAAGCCGTCAGCGAACAGCACCTGCCGAACATCGCGCCGATCACCCTGCGCGACGAACGCATCACCCAGATGCTCGGCCTGCAGATGGACGCCGCCCAGGTCGAGCAGCTGCTCAATGCCCTGGAGCTGACCACCAGCGCCAACGGCGGCTCTGATAAAGAGGCGCAGTGGACTGTTACCGTCCCAAGCCACCGCTTCGACATCAGCCTGGAAGTCGACCTGATCGAAGAGCTGGCCCGCCTGTACGGCTACAACAACCTGCCGGTCCGCTACCCGCAGGCGCGCCTGGCGCCCCAGGGCAAGCCAGAGACCCGCGGCGAGCTGCCGAACCTGCGTCGCCTGCTGGTCGCCCGCGGCTACCAGGAAGCCATCACCTACAGCTTCATCGACCCGAAGCTGTTCGAGCTGTTCACCCCAGGCGTCGAGCCACTGGTGCTGGCCAACCCGATCTCCAACGACATGGCCGCCATGCGCGCCTCGTTGTGGCCGGGCCTGGTCAAGGCGATGCAGCACAACCTCAACCGCCAGCAAGACCGCGTGCGCCTGTTCGAAAGCGGCCTGCGCTTCGTCGGCCAGCTGGGTGACCTCAAGCAGCAGCCGATGATCGCCGGCGTCGTTACCGGCAGCCGCCTGCCCGAAGGCTGGGCCAACGGCCGTGATAGCATCGACTTCTTCGACGTGAAAGCCGACGTGGAAGCCCTGCTGGGCTACTCGGGCGCCCTGAGCGACTTCAGCTTCGTCGCCGGCAAGCACCCAGCCCTGCACCCAGGCCAAACCGCCCGCATCGAGCGCGACGGCAAGGAAGTCGGCTACCTCGGCGCCATCCACCCGGAACTGGCCAAGACCCTCGGCCTCGACCGCCCGGTGTACGTCTTCGAGCTGGTGCTCGGCGATGTAGTGGAAGGCCGCCTGCCGAAGTTCAGCGAACTGTCCAAGTTCCCGGAAACCCGCCGTGACCTGGCTCTGATCGCAGGCCGCGATGTGGCTTCCAGTTCGGTGCTTGAAGTAATTCGTGACAATGCCGGCGAATGGCTCACAGACCTCAGGCTGTTTGACGTCTACCAGGGTAAAGGCATTGATCCTGATAGAAAAAGCCTGGCCGTCGGCTTGACCTGGCAACATCCATCGCGCACTCTTAACGACGATGAGGTGAACGAAACCCTGCAAAATATCCTCACCTCGCTCGAACAAAGGTTGAACACCACGTTAAGGAAATAACGGCATGGGTGCTCTGACGAAAGCTGAGATGGCCGAAAGGCTGTACGAGGAGCTGGGGCTCAACAAGCGAGAGGCCAAGGAGCTGGTCGAGCTGTTTTTCGAAGAAATTCGGCATGCGCTTGAAGATAACGAGCAGGTCAAGTTGTCCGGTTTCGGCAACTTCGACCTTCGCGACAAACGCCAGCGGCCGGGTCGCAACCCCAAAACCGGGGAAGAGATCCCGATCACCGCTCGCCGCGTCGTCACCTTTCGTCCAGGGCAGAAGCTGAAAGCCCGGGTAGAGGCCTATGCTGGAACCAAGCCATAACGACGAGCTGCCCCCCATCCCGGGCAAACGCTACTTCACCATTGGTGAAGTCAGCGAGCTCTGTGCGGTAAAACCGCACGTGCTGCGCTACTGGGAGCAGGAGTTTCCGCAGCTCAACCCAGTGAAGCGCCGTGGGAACCGGCGGTATTATCAGCGCCAAGACGTGCTGATGATCCGCCAGATCCGCGCTTTGCTGTATGACCAGGGCTTTACCATTGGGGGGGCGCGGTTGCGGCTCTCCAGTGATGAGGTCAAGGATGAATCCAGCCAGTACAAGCAGCTGATTCGGCAGATGATTGCCGAGTTGGAGGATGTGTTGGTGGTGTTGAAGAAGTGATCTGGTTGGCGACAAACGGAAAGTTTTTTGAAAAAAAGCTTCCATTATTCAAAAGCTTAGGTTAAATTCTTCAACGTTCTCAGCGGTATCGAGAATGATGTCGGGGCGTAGCGCAGCCCGGTAGCGCACTTGCATGGGGTGCAAGGGGTCGAGTGTTCGAATCACTCCGTCCCGACCAATAATCCCAATGACTTAGCCACCTTCTGGTGGCTTTTTCATTTCTAGGCATAGTGACTTTTCGAGTGACTTCGCCTTTTTCCTCATCCGATTCTCCTCTTCAAGATCGTCAGTACCGGACCGCGCGAGTCTGTGGCCGATACCTTGTTTGCCGCATCAATCATCTGACCAATCTCCGCTCCGGAGTAATGACTGGTCACGCTTCCGCTCTTGTGGCCAAGTAGCGACTTCCGGTCTTCCAGGCTCACAGCTGCTGCCTTCAGTCTTCGTCCGAATGTATGCTTCAGGTCGTGAACCCTGATGGAAGCGAACCCTGGGTGCGCCGGCCGCAAGTGTTGCTCCTGCCAGAGCTTTGCCGCGCGCATCCGCGCTTTCTTCCAGGCCGAGTCGTTCATCCGATGCATCGCGGTGCCGTTGTATGGGAAAACCCACTCACGGCTGATGCCACGCTGCGCTTCGATGATCGACTTGGCCACGCTGTTCAGCACGACCAGGCGCTCCTCCCGATTTTTGACCCCGGAGTTCTCATGCCTTCCGCCAAACTCGGCGGGTATCAGAAACACGCTGGCATCCAGTTCCGGGACAAAGATCTCCCAGTCCCACCTCAGCTTGCAGACCTCTTGCTCGCGGCAGCCGGTGTTCACCTTGAACAGGGCCATTCGCTGCAGATGGTCGGGCAACTCCCCAAATAGAATCGACTGCTCTTCCCAGGACATGGGGTAGGGCTGTCGACTCGACTTCTTCTCGTCCAGCTTGGTGAGCAGCGGCACGCTGTCGAGCCAGGGTCGGCGCTCTTCATCCCGCCACTTCCGGCAAGCCAGCTGGAGGACGCGAATCACTCGCTCGATCGCGATGTTGACCGTCCTATTGCTGACGCCCTTCTTCACCTTTCCATCCGGCAGCACCGAATCAGCCTTCCGATCCCGCACGTAGGCGGCCAGGGCCTCGTCATCAATGTGCGTCAATGGAAGGTGACCGATGTACTCGACCACCTGCTCCAAATAAAGCGCCGTGAGCCTAATGGATGGCTGCTCCTTGTTCTCGACCAGGTACTTCGCCGCGGCTGTGGCGAATGTCTTGATTTCGCGAACGCCGTACACCTTGCGCTGCCGAATCTTCTCCAGCAGATGGATCAGGTACTGCTCTGCCTCCTGCCGGTCACAAGTTCCAGTGCTTTCTTGAATTCTTTCTCCCCTGTAGACCTTGTCGATTTTCCAGATGCCGCTGGGCATTTTCTGGAGTCCTGTGATTGCCTTTTTGGCCATGGAGTCTCCTTGGATTCCCCGGCCTTGCTTACGCTGCGGGGTCGATTGTTGTCCTGATTGCTCGCCTTTTCAACGGCCATGGCCTCGATGTAGGCGTCGACCCAAGCATCAAGCTCGAGTCGGTCGAAGCCCACGCCCTGTTTCCCGATCGGGAATTCACGGACATGCGGCCTGACGGTGTTCTTGAATTCGTCCTTGCACATGCCGAGATACCCGGGCGCTTCGCCAGCCCGGATGATTCTCGGCAGCAGGGCCGGCTGCACTGCAGCGGTGGCGTTTGCCATGTTGTTCTCCACGCCGCCGGTGGCGGCAGGCTGTGTCAGGCCGTGGCCTGGGCGATGGTCTGCTCGAAGCGAAAGGCCAGATCGGCGTTTACCTCGGCCTTGGCCAGGCTGTCTTCGGTGCCCTTGGCCCGGTGAGAGCTGGCGCTCGTTACCTGCATTGAGCTGGCTGTCAGGGATGCAGCTGATGCCGACGCCATTCAGCAGGTAGCAGGTGACGCCGCGCTGGCTGTCGTGCTGCACGTCGATGACGTTCTCGGTTGCCCGTGAGTCCTGAAGCCGACGGCGAACTCTATGAGCTCGCGCGGCGCGCTGACCATCTCGGTATTGCTGGATCGGTTTTCTGTGGGCATGGGTATGTCTCGTAAGTATGATGACGTTTTGGTATCAGTCGACGTCAGGAGGGCTTTGTGAAGTACGAAACGTCTGTGGTTTATTTGGAGCAAGTGCCAAAAGTGGTTGTTGATACTGGGTTTGATTGGACAAACTTGTGGACCTTTATTGCGACTATCGCAATTTTTGTTTTGGGCACCTACTTGACTATCCGAAATTTCAAAACGACTGTGGATAGTCAAGAGCGTGTCGCCGCTGAAAATGCGGATATACAGCGGAGTGGAATTTCAAGTCAGGAATTGATTGCCAGGCAAAATTCACTGAAATCTAGTCGGCAGAGCTGGATTAACGATCTCAGAGATACAACGGCGCAATTCATTGCAAGCGCGCTGAATGTTCAGCGATTAAATGTGTATCTCGAGGCTGCCGAGAATAGATGGGCTTACCTGATTATTGATAATCGCGAGGCGGCGGAGAAAGCAAGGGCTGACTGGTCAAATTCTCACATACAGGCACTTAGAGAGCTGGTAGGGTTGAAGTTGAAAATAGAATTGCTGCTAAATCCAGATGAAAATAAATCAGTGAGATTCATGGAGGAGATAAATAAGCTACATAAAGAGTGCGATCAGGCTGGCGGTCCTGCAAAGGCAATCGCGGCGGACGTAGTGTCTTCCTGTCAATTAATTTTGAAGGAGGAGTGGGAGAAGGCAAAGTTAGGAAAGTAGCTATTCATACCTTTGCAATCAGGTCTGCTTCTGCAATTTCGCAAAAGAATGAGCAAGCTGGGATCTTTTCGTTACGCCGCACCGGGCCATCGCCCAGTTGGCGAAGAGAAAAGCGTATGTTGGTGGCGCGGTTGCGGAATAGGTAGGAGCCTTCGCCCAAGTCATCCTGAATGGCGCACAGCGCCTCAAACTGTTCAGGGAAGTCCTGCCTGATCGCGCGGAAGTAGCCTTCGCCGCCCTTCACGCAGCCGATGCAGTTGGCGTTGTCGTAGCCCATCCGGTACATCAGGGGTAGCTCGATGCCGGCGCGCAGCAGGATGGCCTTGCAGTCCTCCTTGCCCAGGCCACGCTCAATCAGCGGGGCTATGATAGGTCGGTCAGGGTTGCGCTCGCGGAAGTCGTCGAGCCGATCAACTTCCTCGGCCGTGTAGCCGAACACCATCACGTCGCCAGGCTGCTTCCAGTTATCGAGTTGTCGGCGCTTGAGGATCTTGGTGCATGAAGCGCCTGTGCGGCCTTTGATGTAGCGCTCGCGGCGAAAGACCTCCAGCACGTTGGCGCCGTACTTTTCATCACGCAGGACCGTGATAGGTCGGCCGAACCAGGCTTCGCAGTCCTGGGCGAACCGGCGGTTGTCTTCGTGCTCGTTGACGAGGAAGGCATTCACGATCTGGACGTCATGGGTGGCGCTGTATTCGGCCAGGGCCAGCTTGGTGGCCACCGCCGAGGCAGCGCCGCAGCTGAACTGGCAGACGATTCGATTGGGCATGGTGGCTCCTGGCCGGTATAATGCGCATGAAAATAACTCAACGCTGAGTCAAGGAAGTCAAATGCCAGCAGATTTAATGACTATCACTGATAGTGAAGCCAGAAAGCTTTATGTTGATGTTTTAAACAGCAAGGGCTTTAGATATGAAATGGACGGGGATGGCGATATCATATTTCAGATCCCTGACATTAACTTAAAGTTTTTGATTTTGCTTGATAGTAAGCAGTTGGAGTTTGTTAGAGTCTGCTGTCCTAATTTCTATAGATTCAGCGCCGCGGAGGAAGGTAGGGTCTATAAGGCATGTAACTTTGCTAACTTAACGACTAAGGTTGGGAAGGTTTATCTAAACTCGGAAAAGAAAACGGTTTGGAGTGCCTATGAAAGTTATGTCTCGGATCTTTCTGTAGCACGACTGGATGAAGAGCTAAAGAATGCCTTGATATCAATACATCTGGGTGTCAAGAATTTCATCTCATCAATCGAATCAAGTGAGTGAAGGATGGCTATGGAGGGCGATTCTGAGAAAAAAAATGGAACCTTCGGAGGTAAGACTGTCGGTACCGCTGGCGGAGGAATTTTTCTTATATTATGCAATGGATATATATCAACTCCTCAAATTAAGGAGATCGCTATATATGCGTCACCATTTGTAGCTGTTTGGTGCAAGGAATGGGGCGGATTATTTGCTTATAGTATTAGGCTGTGGGTGGTTCAGGAGATACAAGACTATAAGCTGAAACGGCTGAAGAAGAGAATCGACGGCATGCCTAATGAACCAGCCGCTGATGCATTTAAAAAAGAAGTGAATGACAAGTACTATAGGGTAAGCACAGATATAATTCATGCGGGGCTTGCTGATGTTGAGAGGCTGGGTAAGTTTGCTTTCCCAAAAGATAGAAAAGACGACGGCTAGTTGTTTTGATATTAGTGTGCAAGCCTTGATTAAGGCGTCCTCAGATACTAGATGCCCCCCGCGAGGCGTAAAACTGAGCTCGGTGATTACTTCCGCCCTCGCCGGGGTGGCGTGATTCGTTGAAGTGGGGAAGGCGCTGGCTGTCAGCGTCGGAGGGTCAGGCGGCGCGCACCTTGAAGGTCAGCATGGCGGTGGCGTCGTCGAAGCATTCATCCAGCTCTTGATAGGCCCGGTACTTGGCCTGGCTGCGAGTGGCTGCCCATACGCGCAGAACGTAGTGGCGCGCATCGCCCAGCATGTACCGCACGTCATCCCAGTCGTACATGCCGTTGGTGAGAACTTCCCACTGCTTGAGCGGCAGCGTCTCGGCCATCTCGCCGTACTGCATCTCCCAGGTTGGGTGGTAGTTGCGGATGCGCTTCTTCGGGTCGCTATCAAGAATGACGCCGATGTACTGACCCCGGTCGGCCATGATGACGCCCGGCTCACCGTTGGCGATGACGCGGCGCCCGACCTCTGCCGGCACGCCGTAGGTGCGGCGAACGTAGTCGCAGTTGTAGTTGCTCATGGATCGCTCCTTGGTCAGGCGGATACGGCACTGTCAGCGGGTGGCTTCGGCTGGTAGACCAGAGTGCCGTCGAGGATGGCCGCCTTGATCGCTTCGAACTCCCAGGCGTAGTACTGCGACTCGACGTAAACCCGCAGTTCGGGGTAGTCGTGCTGCTTCCGGCGGATGAAGGCCTCGGCCGCTTCCTTGGTGAAGTGGCTGTTTACGATTTCCCAGTGCTTGTTCCAGCCGGTGACTGTGTGGTCGTCGAGTTCGGCCAGGAACCCCCACTGATCATCCGTATCCAGTTCAAGGAAATCGCATTCGTGGTTGACCTGGACCGCCTGGTTGATCTCCTGCTGCTCTTCCTCGTCGAGATCTGCCCAGTATTCTTCAGGGCTGAACCATCTGCTGTCTTCCAGGCAGACCACCAGGCCCTCGGCGTAGTCAGCCTCATAGCCGTAGTCGATTCGCTTCTGTTGCACGGTGAAGAGCGCGCAGGCCGTGTGGTGCCACTTCACGCCTTGGCCGTTGCAGTGGTGGCGAAGGCGGGTAACGAAGTCCGCCCAGGTGTCGGCGTTCATCGGGTGGCCGGTTGCCAGGCTTGGGCTGGCTTCGGTATCGCTCATGGCTTTCTCCATGCATGCGCCGCCCTCCGTGGCCGGATGCGGCAGAAGTGTTGGTTTATCGTTTTGGGTAGGTCTGGGTCAGGTGGCTGTTGACCACATGCCCGCGACGTAGCACGAGATTGGCTAGCGCGGCTCGGTCTTTCTGGCTATGGCTGGCCTGGCCAAGCAGGCCGAAATAGCTGTTTGCCGTCTCGCGTAGGTTCTCTGCGGGCGCAGCAGCGGTGCTCTTCATGGCCTGGGCGACCGACTTCTTGCGAGTGGTGCGCCTCCAAGGCTTGATCACATGCCCGACGAAGTCCACGCCGCGGTCAATTGGCTGCAGGATGGTCTTCGACGGGTTGAGCCTGACGCCCAGGCTGGGCAGGAAGTCTTCGATCTGCCGGAGCCAGTCATTCAGCTGCTGCGGTGACTCATGCAGCAGCACGAAGTCGTCGACGTAGCGGATGTAGTGTCTGGCCTTGAGCGTGTGCTTGCAGAACTTGTCCAGGGCGTCGAGGTAGACGTTGGCGAAGAACTGCGACGACAGGTTACCGATGGGCAGGCCAAGGTACGCCGGCTGCGCGGTGAGGCGCTTGTGCTGCGGTACCCGGGTGAACAGGTGCGCTGGGCTGCGCTCGACATAGCTCTCCCGCGGGTCATGCATCAGCACCTGCAGGGCCAGTTGCCTGAACCAAGGCTCATCGATGCGGCTGGCCAGCTGCCGGCCCAGCACGCGCTTGTCGATCGACACGAAGAAGTTGGCCAGGTCGCACTTGAGGTAGAAGCCAGGCCGCGACCAGTTCTGCGTCTGGCTGCGGATCTTCGCTTCGAGCCGCTTACCGGCGTACAGCGTGCCGCGTCCTGGGATACAGGCGCAGCTGTCCGCTATGAAGCTGCTCTCGATGCTGGGGCCGATGCGGTTGTACAGCAGGTGGTGCACGATGCGGTCGCGGAAGTCGGCGGCCCATACCTCGCGAGCCTTTGGCCGAGTGACCACAAAGCATATGGAACGGCCTGGCCGGTATTGGCCGGTGACCAGGTCGCGGTGTAGCGCCGTCAGGTTCTGCTCCAGGTTCATTTCGAAAGCCAGCGCGCTGTTGCTGTTGCGCTTCGAGCGCCGGCAATCGTAGTAAGCCTGAACCAGTTCGCTGAACCGGTAGGGGATCGAATCTGCGGACGGGGCGGACACGGAGCTCGTTGTTCTTGTCGTTGTTGTTCTGATTGCCATCATCGAAGTTCATGTTGAATGCGTTGTTGGCTGAGCGCTGCGACCGGTCGTGCTATCTACGTCGCCCCGGTGATCACTCATCGGGGAAACTGCGCTGGACCTACGCGGACGCTTTAGACCGGCGGTATCCATGGATGTTCGTGAAGCTGCCTGCGCCCTCAATCTTGACGCCGTACTCGCCCCAGGCGCCCACCAGTTCATGCTCGGCTCCGGCAGTGATGTGCAGGCAGCGCACACCGGTGTCAGGGTCGCGGGTGATGCCGGTGACAAAGCCGCCACCGTAGGCCTGGCCGATTGCTGGGATTTCTGCTTTTTCAACTGCGCTCATGTGCTGCTCCTTGGCGTGCAGGCAACAAAAAAGGCGCTGCTGCGCCCCTGTGTTCGAATGAATGAAGGATTAAATGAAGAATCTGCGGACGGGGCGGACACGGAGCTCGCTGAGCTTGCCGTCGTAGGACTGAAAGCCAACATCGAAGGTCATGGTGAATGCGCTGGTGGCTGAGCGCTGCGAGCTGCTCCAGTAGGCGCCTTCCGTGATCAAGCCATGCACCCAGGCCTGATAGAGCTGCGAGGCCGCTGGCAGATCGAAGTCGGAATGACCATCAGCTTGGTATGCCCGAGCTGCCTCTGCAGCTGGGTGGCTGCCTTCAGCAATCAACGCATCAGTGTTTGCCTTGCCGTCGTGGCGACTGGTTGCCTTCGACTCCTGATTGCGGCCATGCAGGCGATGGATCATCAGCGTCATCGCCTCGCCCTGTTCCTCGATCCCGGCCCACTCCATCAGTTCCAGCAGGGCCTGTTTAGTCCCTGGTCTAACCTTCAAGCGCAGGTCTTCTTCCTGCAGGCGCTCAGCCTTCTCGCGCCTGCGCTCGTCACGCTGCTGCTGCGTCAGAGCCATCATCGCCTCCATTGCGCACAAAGCGGGTGCCCGGCGCATACTCCAGCAGGTCGCACACCCGGTTGATGATCTTGAGCGCGGCGTCGAACACCTTGGCGTCGTCCGGATCGCGGGCCAGGCGTTTCATGTTCGGCTGGCGCTCCAGGCAGACCTTGTCGACCAGGCGCCGGGCCAGCCTGCGCAGGTGGTCGGCGCTGTCGTGCACGCGCAGGCTCAACGCAAATGCCAGGGCCACATCATCAGGCTGGTACTGTCCGCCGCTGCGGGTGTTGTACAGCTTCTTGACCGGCCGATTCATCCAGGCCGGCAGGGTTACCACTCCAGAGGGCGCTTTCTGCATGTCTGTGCTCCGTGAGGCCGCTGGGCGGCAGGTGGAACTGTTCTTGCCGCCGGCGCTGGCGGACCAGGTTGTTGATCCGCCTCATGCGGCGCGCGCCGTTTCGATCTGCTCGGTGACCTCGACCAGTTGCTGGGTCAGGTTCTCGATGGTGGCGGCGCCGCGCACGCGCTCAGCGCGGCCCCATTGGCAGCTTCGGTTGAACAGGAGCTGCAGGCTCTGCTCCAGTTCCTTCCGGCGCTGGAGCATGTAGAGGATCGTTGCGAGCGGCATCGCTAGGCACCTGCCAGGTGGTGGAGCGGGGCGAACGGGATGTCGTCGTCGAAGCTTTCGTAGTCCGGGCCGTTCGCGCCCTGCTGGTTCTGCTGCTGAGCGGCTGGCCGCTGTTGGGAGCGCTGTTGCTGCCGGGGCTGCTGTGCTGACTGGTTGCCCTGCGACTGCTGCGGCGGGCTGCCGGCAAACTTGATGATGATCACCCGGCCGGTGAGCTTCACGCCTTGGGAGCGGTCGGACTTGGTGTAAGTCTCGACATGCGCATCGTCGATGGTGAAGTGGACCTGCTGGCCCTTGAGCAGGTATGGCGCCATGGCCTCGGCCTGCTTGCCCCAGAGCGTGGCGTCGAGCCGAAGCAGGTGATTATCGGGGTGGAAGATGCAAGCAACCCTGAAGCTGAATAAGCCCCAGTTCGAATTCATCAGCCACCCGAAGAAGTTCTCTGCGTTCGTGGGCGGCTACCGTAGCGGCAAGACTTTCGTCGGCTGCGTGCGCATGTGCATCAACGCACTGGAGCACCCAAGGATCCCTCAGGGCTACTTTGCGCCAACGTACCCGCACATCGCGGACATCTTCTACGACACCATTCCGGTCGTTGCTGAGGCGTTCGGCCTGGTCGCGGACATTGTGCCGAGCAACAAGCGGGTGCACCTGCGCGACCGCCGAGGGCGGCTGCTATCCACGATCATCTGCAAGAGCATGGAGCACCCGCACAAGATTGTGGGCTTCAACATTGCCCATGCCCTGGTGGATGAGATCGACTGCATGCCGATCAAGAAGGCCGACAGCGCGTGGAAGAAGATCATTGCTCGGATGTCGACCGTCTGGCCGAGCCGCAGCGAGAACACGGTGGATGTGACCACCACGCCGGAGGGATTCAACTGGGTCTATCGCAAGTTCGTGTGCGAGATCGCCGAAGACCCTGAGCAGTCCGGCCTGTACGGCATCGTCCACGCCTCAACGCGGGACAACGCCAAGAACCTACCGCTCGACTACATACCATCGCTGCGCAAGTCCTACCCAGCCAACCTGGTGGATGCGTACATCGACGGGAAGTTCGTCAACCTGACCTCTGGTTGCGTTTACCCGAACTTCTGCCGGCGGCTGAATCACACGGATGAGGTGATTCGCCCGGGCGAGCCGCTGCACATCGGCATGGACTTCAACATCAACCGCATGGCTGCCTGCGTATTCGTGATGCGCGAGGGCAGGGCGCTGATGCTGGACGAGTTCACCAAGCTGTTCGATACGCCCGCAATGGTCGCGGCGATCAAGGCGCGGTACCCAGATCGCAACATCACGATCTACCCGGATGCCAGCGGCAAGAACCGCAAGAGCGTCAACGGCAGCGAATCAGACCATGCACTGCTGCGCCAGGCCGGGTTCGGAGTTCAGGTAAACCCTTCGAACCCGCTGGTTCGCGACCGGGTGCTGGCAGTCAACGCCCAGCTCCTGAATGGCCATGGAGAGCGCTCACTGCTCATCAACACCGACCGTTGCCCGCAGACAACGCAAGTTCTTGAGCAGCAGGCATACAACGAACACGGCGAGCCGGCGAAGGACGGCACCGAAGATCCTGCCGACGCATTCGGCTACTTCGTCGTCCAGCGATTCCCGATCAACGTGGCGCTGGTAATGACCCAATCCCTGAGAATGTAAGCATGAGCGATAACCCGAGTTTCACCCTGCCAGCTGTCGACGAGATGCGCCGATACTGGGCGGTGATTTCGCCGCTCATGGGCGGGACGCTGTCGATGCGTGCTGCTGGTCCGGCGCTGCTGCCGAAGTACCCGGCCGAGGATGACGATGTTTACAAGTCGCGCCTGGCGCAGTCCACGCTACTTCCGGCTTACTCCGAGACGGTCAGCAACATGACCTCCCGTGTCTTTGCTGAGCCTCTACAGCTTGGTGACGACGTGCCGGCAGAGATTGCCGAGATGGCGCAGGACATCGACCTGGCCGGCGACGACCTGAACAACTGGGCTGTTGAGTTCTTCCGTAACGGCCTGAGTCACGGTCTGTGCCACGCCTTTGTTGATCACCCCGCCACTGAGGCAGGGCGCACCAAGGCAGAAGAGCGCGCCGCTGGCGTTCGCCCGTAGCCAGCGCCACAAATAACACATGCGCCGTTTCGTGGCGCCGAATTCAAGAGCCTCGCCAAGTTCGGGGCTTTTTAATGCCTGCGGTTCGGATGGACGGGGCGCAACTGGGTCGGATGACCCGACAACGGCCGGATGGCCCAGAGAGACGACATGAAACTCAAGACTGTTGAAGTGGATGGCAAGCAGTATGCGGTGATCGAGGACGGGAAGCCGGTCTACGTGGAGGACGATGGCAAAGAAGTCGCCTTCGACGCAGCAGGCACCCGAAGCACCATCACCCGCCTTAACGCCGAGGCCAAGTCGCATCGAGAGCGTGCCGATGGATTCGAGAAGACCGCCAAGGCCTTCGAGGGCATCGAAGACGCTGCAGCCGCGCGCAAGGCCTTGGAAATCGTCGCCAACCTCGACGCCAAGAAGCTGGTGGATGCCGGCGAGATCGAGAAGGTGAAGGGCGAGATCAGCAAGGCCTTCCAGACTCAGTTGGACGAAGCCAACGGCAAGGCGCAGACCTTCGAGCAGCAACTGTATGCCGAGAAAATCGGCGGCAGCTTCGCCCGCTCGCAGTACATCGCCGAGAAGATGGCAGTACCGGCTGACATGGTGCAGGCCACCTTCGGCAACAGCTTCAAGATCGAGGAAGGCAAGGTCGTCGCCTACGACGCCCAGGGCCAGAAGATCTTCAGCCGCTCCCGCCCTGGTGAGCTGGCCGACTTCAACGAAGCGCTTGAAACCCTCGTCTCGCAGTACCCGCACCGCGATCACATCCTCAAGGGCACCGGTGCTCAAGGCACAGGCGCCCACACGACCAATGGTCAAAAGCCCCAAACCAAGGGAAGCCTCGGCGGTGACAAGGCAGCGCGCCTGGAAGCCATCAAGGCCATGACCGCAGACGCTTAAGGAGCCAACATGGCACTTTCGAACATGAAGGTATTCAACGAATACCTCAAGAAAACCACCATCGAGACCCTGCAGCAGGACGTTGAGAAGTTCAACGCCGCGTCGGCCGGCTCGATCCGTCTTACCACTCAAGGTATCGACGGTGACTTCCTGCAGGAATCGTTCTGGGCTGGCCTGCACAGCGCTCAGCGCCGTGTTGACCGCTATGCCGCGAACGGCGCCCAGTCGTCGACCCCGCTCGCTCAGAAGCAGTATGACGCGGTGAAGATCGCCGGCGGCTTCGGCCCGATCATCTGGGAGCCCGCGCAGCTGTCCTGGGTGCAGAAGAACCCGGAGGAGGCGCTGGAGGTCATCAGCCGAAACCTGTCCGAGTCGATCATGTCGGACCAGCTGAACACCGCCATCGCGGCCCTAGTCGCGGCCATCGGTAACCAGTCGGCAGCGGTGAACGACGTATCTGCCACCGCCGGCATCACCTACGTTGGCATCAACAACGCCCACGCTCTGTTCGGTGACGCATCCCAGCGCCTGGTGGCTCAGGTAATGACCGGTGCCATGTATCACAAGCTGATGGGGCAGAACCTGGCCAACGCTGAGCGCCTGTTCACCTTCTCGGGCGTCCAGGTGGTCGACATCCTTGGCAAGGCGGTCATCGTCACTGACGCTGCCGCGCTGTACGAGGCTGGCACCCCGAACAAGGAGAAGGTGCTGAGCCTGGCCGATGGCGCAGCGGTGGTGATGGACGGCTCCGACCTGATCACCAACATCGAAACCTCCAACGGCAAGGAGCGTATCGAGACCACCATGCAGGCCGACTACACCTTCGGCCTGGGCCTGAAAGGCTACACCTGGGACACCGCCAACGGCGGCAAGTCGCCGACCAACGCCGAGCTGTCCACTGGCACCAACTGGGACCTGGTGGCGAACAGCATCAAGGCCTCGGCCGGCGTGCTGACCATCGGCGACGCCACCAAGTAACCGGTACCGCGCCCTCCGGGGCGCCTTCCCCAGGAGATCGCCATGAGCGAGAAAGTGATTTACGAGAAACACCCGGTCAGCCCTGAGCGAAAGGCCGAGCTGCGGCAGAAGGGGTACAAGATCATAGATGCGCGCTTCGCGCCCGATGGCTACGAGCATCCGGAGCCGCTGAAGGAGGCCAAAGGCTCGAAGGCTGGCAAGTCGGCTGCCGAAAAGAAGGCAGCCGAAGAAGCCGAACTGAAAGCAAAGCTGCAGGCCGCCCTGAGCGAGAAGGGCGTGCAGTTCGCGCCTGAAGCCACCCTGGAAGACCTGCAGAAGCTGCTGGACGAGGCCAAGTAATGACCATCTACATCACCGTCGAGCAGGTAGACGCCCTGCTTGGGCCGACCTGGGCGCCCGACGACCAGAAGGCCCGGGCGGTGCTGATGGCCAACACCTGGCTCACCAACCAGCGCCTGCCTGAGTTCGACACAGTTCCCGCTGATGTCGTGCAGGCGGGCGCGGAGGTGGCGGTAGAGGCGGCTGCGGGCAACCTGTACCAGGCGAAGGAAACCGGTGTGCTGAGCAAGTCTGTGGATGCTGACGGTGTGTCGAGCAGCAAGACCTACTCGGCAACGTCCAAGGCCATAAGCGCGGGCGAGTCGTTCGCCTTGGCCCTGCTGGCGCGGTATCTGGGCAGCGGCCAGGTCAAGATCGTCAGGGGGTGACATGGGGCTTCGACGCGAGTTACAGGCCGAGCTGGCCAAGGCCTTCGATACGGATCTGGCCGACGCAGTGGCGGTGGTCGATGGCAGCCGGTCTGTGCCTGGCACCTACGACCCTGAGAAGGGCGGCAGTACGCCGGCGACAACGCTGTACTACGCCGGTCGCGGCGTCTTCGGCCAATACAAGGCTCGAGAGATCGACGGTACCAGAATCCTTGCCTCCGATGTGCGGCTGAAAGCCCTGCAGAATGAGCTGCTGATGACGGAGGCCGGGGCTATTACCGGCACGCCTGCAGCTCCAGCTATCGGCGACCTCATCAGCGGGTATCGCGTGGTGAACGTTGGCCAGGATGCAGCCAAGGTCACCTGGACTATCCAACTGAGGAAGTGATCATGCCGCGCGGCCAGCACATGAAAGATCGCTACGGCGGGCTGAATGGAAGCTTCTCTGCCCAGCTGCAGCAGTTCGCAGAAGCTGCCGCGGAGGCCGTAGAGCTCACATTCCGTGAAGTGGTCATAGCCATCGGGCGCAACCTTATTGTGATGTCGCCGGTTGGGAACCCTGACCTCTGGAAGGTGAATGTCGAGTCTCAGGACAGGGCCGGGGGGCAGGTTGCTGCCTATAACGCGAAAGCAGCCAGTATCAACGCCGCGATCACTGCGGACTCATCGAACTTCACCAAGAACGGCAACCTGAAGCGCGGTATCAAGTATCGAAAGCCGCTGACGAAGCGTGAGCAGCTGGAGAACTACGGCTACGGCGCCGGGGTGCGCCGTGTGGGCCAGGGCTATGTCGGCGGTCGATTCCGTAGCAACTGGCAGCTTACTGCTGGCGCTCCAGCTTCAGGCGAGATCGACGACATCGAGAGTGCTGGCACCACTATTGCCAAATTGGTTGCTGCAGCTGGCGACCTGACCCTGGGAGAGGTCGCCTACATCGTCAATAACCTACCTTATGCAGTCCCTCTGGAGTACGGGCACAGCACCCAGGCACCGGCAGGCATGGTCAGGGTGACCATTGCTGACTTCCAAAACATCGTGAATAGAGTGATCGAGGCGAGAAAGGTATGAGCCATGCACGCGCCCGCCAAGCGATCGAGATTAAGTTGGCTGCCTGGGCCGCAGCTCGGCCAATCCGCGTGGCGAACTTCGAGCAGGCTTTCGAGCCAGGGCCTGACGAAACCTACCTGCGCGCCTTCCTAATCCCGGCCAGCACGACCTGCCGCTACCTGGGCAGTGAGGCCTACGAGTACACCGGGGTCTACCAGGTGAGCATCGTCTGCCCGGCGGGCCAGCCTCTGGCAACCGCTGAGATCCTGATCGACGAGCTTTCGAGCCTCTTCCGTGTTGACTCGGCGCTCAGCCGCAACGGCTTCGAGGGCATGGTCGTCGAGCCAGTAGAGCAGGGCCCAACCATCACCGAGTCGGCGACCTACACGGTCCCGGCCAGCTTCACCTGCCGCGGTGTCGCGGACCAACCGCCCGCTGGGGCATAACAACCGCCGCCCGGCGGACTATCAAGAGGAAACACACCATGGCCGCACGCTTCCCGCTGCCGAACGGTTCTGTGCTGGAAATTGCCAGCGTACTTGGCGCTGCCGTTGACTTCACCGCCCTGACCAACGCTGCGCCTCCTGTGGCTACCTCTGTTGGTCACAGCATCGAAAACGGCGACGTTCTTCTGCTGAGTTCTGGATGGGCGCGGATCACTGATCGCGCTGTGTTGGCGGCCAGCGTGGTTGCTGACACCTTCGCCCTGAAGGGCCTGGATACCACCGACACCGACGTCTATACCCCTGGCGCTGGCCTCGGCTCGGTCATGCCCGTAACTGCTTGGGCGCAGATCTCGAAGGTCACGGCATTCGCTGTGTCAGGCGGCGAGCAGCAGTACCTCACCGTTGGCTACCTGGAAGACGATGATGATCGCCAGATGCCGACCAACCGCAACCCGTTGTCGATCTCCATCACCGTGGAGGACCAGCCGGCCGCTGGCTATGTCAGCGTGATCGAAAAGCTGGGTGACACCAAATCCCTGGGCGTGGCCACCGGCCTCGACTACGCCGCTATTCCAGCCGCTGCCGCAATGCTCGGCATCAAAAGACGCGATCTTATGGGTGTCTTCCCCGACCTGCGCATCATGGAGCACGAGGCGCTGGGCGTGATGGCTGAGGCGATGGAATAGAACTGACGCGGCCAGGCCGCAGGAGAAGAGCATGCAGCAGAGCTATGTGCTGACGATCTGGAACCTGTTCACGATGAGCGGGAGCGACGTATGCGGCGCCCAAGCAGTTATCGCAATCATGGACGGTGACGCAGAGGTCGATCGCCTGATCATCGCAGGCAAGGTCAAAAACCCAGGCGACTATCGCCGGGCATACACCGGCAAGTCCGGCTTGACGGCACAAGTTGTGTCCGGACCTGGTGAGCTTGGGTTTGTCTGGGAGGCATCAGTGGGGGGCCGGGGTCAGCCAGTCATTGCCTGGCGCAGTCACTTGAGCAGCCCGCCAAGTCGGGCGCCAGTAGAGGTCGATGTGCAGGATGGGCACGCCGAATATGTATTCGGCGGCCCAGTTCGGCTAGTTGAAGGGGAGCGGATAGAGGTCTGTGAAGGGAAAGTTTTCTATTCGATACGCCCAGCAGGTGGTTGATTGAGGTGCTTTAGGGTGCCAGCCAGCGCAGCATCACTTGTGTGATATCCGGCTACGTTTACCTGGATCAATGCAAACTGCTTGCTCACTTCGTCGATGTCGGCGTATAGCTCCTTAAAGCCCTTGGTCGATAGGAATGCCTGCATGCCCTTGTGGTCATGCACGGCCTTACCTTCAAATGCTGCGTTTGTAGCGACCATCACCGCCTTGTCGTCTTCGGACAGAAGAAGATAGCGGAACAGGGTTGGCTCCATTTGACCTCCTAGGTCTTCATGCCCCGGTCCATGGGCTTTCCGGCAACGGGCTGGGGCGATTCATTGGGAGGCACAACGCTACTACGCCGCCATCCAGGCTGGATACTGGCTTTCCGTCCAGGGTGGATGGGTGGACAGACGAGCTGCGCGTAATACCATGCCACCCTGCCTTGTTGTATACTCCTTAGCCAATGAACACTGCCGGTGACGCCATGACCATCACTACCACGCAAAGTAAGGCCTCATGGTCGGGGCCATCCCTTGCCATTGCCGTTGCGGCGGCATGCGCGCTAATGGCTGGCAACGCTGCTTGGAAAGACGCGCCTGCGAAGCAGAAATCCGCTTCTGTATCCAAGTCCGCTAGCACTGATATGGAAACCTTGGTAGAAAGGGCCGTATCTGAGCTGAGCGACCTTGAGACAAGCATGTCCAAGTACACAAAGATTCTTTGCCAAGATCACGTTCCTGATAAGTACCTGCAAGATCATCCATTTGGGTTGATTGCAGATAACCTGCGCTTTGCAGAGAATCGCTTCAGAGAGTTTGGCGCGCCTAAGGGCGGAGAAGCTGATTACAATAAGCTGATTCGAGCCTTGGCGAAGGCTCGCTCAGTTGCAGCCATGAATGATTCCCTAATCAAGCAGCGTACTGTCGTTCCAGAGGTCTTTCACAGCGACGTAGATCTTGAGGGGCTGAGCAAGCTTACTGCGCACACCACGCAGCGTCTGATCAAGCAAATCAGCTAGTGCCAGTCCAGGTCGAAATCCATCCTGATCTCCGGGCGGACATTAAGTCTGCGCTCGCCAATTACCCGTTTACCATTGATCAGCTCAAGGCCGACTTTGCTGCTTGCATGGAGAGTGGCGGACTGAAAATCCCGAGCTACATGGGGTGCGATCAGCCATATCACGAGCCAGCCGCTGCAAGATCTGGACAGCTTCGCCATATTCACATCGCACTGCCTCCGCAGAAGTTCAAAGAGAAGGTTTGCCAGGCATACAGAAAGTGCGACAAAAATCTCCCGCATTTAGACGCGGCATTGGTCTATGTGCAGGGAGAGCTATACGAAGATCGCTACATGATCCTGGCATTTTTTGCTCCATATGCACATGAAAAGGCGAAGGTGGAAGAGGTTATGACTCGGCTAGGGATATTGGCCAAAGCATATCGAGATGCAAACTGACAGAAGCCCAGCCCAGCCCCGCGCTGGGCTTTTTGCATCTGGCGCCAGGCTCATTCCACCGGAGCTTTGGCGCTTCCTGCTGATGGTGGTAGATTGCCCTGCATGCAGACAGGGATGCTCTCGATGTGAATCCGTTAGAACTCCTTCAGCCGTATCTCTACGGGGCCGACGACACCATAAGCCACGAGTATGACCCGGCTACATATAGGCTCACTTTCGAGGATAAGAGGCAGATCGAGGAAGCCATACGGAAGCATGGGGCAGGCGCCCTGCAAAATGTCACCAAGGGCGGGGCGATGCTCTACCTTCGTTCCGCGATGCGATTCTCTGGCGAAGACGAAGCATATCTTCGATCTTTATTTGATCCAGATACTGTCAGATGGCGCGGCCTAGGTAATAACGCCTCCCGATACCCGCCGATTGTGAACCTCCCTGCTCCTGAAGGCGGGTGGCCGATCAAAGAAGAAAAGGTAGCCCTTCCCTACAGCCAGGCTCCGGAAGGGGTAGCCCTATCGCTGCTGACTAAAGATGGGTGGTCAGGAGTGCATACTGAGGGCAACACGCTCAGGTGTCTTTTCAGGGCAATCCTGCTCCCGTACTTAATCGAAAAAAACCCCTACCATCGAGTTGACCCAGTCAACACGCCGCTATGCCATGCAATTCATTACTTGATTCCTATGACTGCAATCGGCTTGGATGGAATCCTCGCCAACACGCGAGACGTACCTAGGAGGCCGATTGATGAAATGCACAAGTTCATCGAGTGGCGCCTCCATCAGCCGATATACGGTGTGCAAGACGATTTCATGAGGATAAGTTCCGCGCACGGTAGTGTGTGGCCCAAGACACCAGAGGCAGGTTTGGACGCACTAAAATACCTGTCTGCAGTGCCGTCTCGCTTCTGGCATGATCTTCTGGAAATCTATGCTCGCTTCGACGGAACCTTAAGTCATGGCTGGCCTGATCTTGAGCTTACAAATGGGCGTGAGATAGAAATGGTTGAGGTCAAGGTCAAGGATCGGCTCACCGCCAGCCAAAAGCTGACGATGCCGATTCTTATGGCGCTTGGCATCAAGTGTCGGGTTATCCGGTTAATGAACACCAAGAAGTGAGGGGCGGGGTAGGGATGCGATTTCTTTGGGGTGTGATTGCGATGATTGTGCTTTCCGGCTGCGGGAAGAGCGACATCGACAGGGCGCGAGAGGCGGTTGCCGAGCAACTGAAGGACCCAGCATCTGCGCAGTTTCGTAATGAAAGAGTGGTTGGAAACGATCGGACCGTTTGTGGAGAGGTGAACGGCAGAAACTCCGCTGGTGGTTATGCAGGTTTCACGTCCTATGCGGCTCTGCGCAAGGATGATGGGAGCTACATGGCCTTGCTGGAGAGCGAAGGTCAGAAAGTCATCGTGAGCTCCACGTGCGAGTGATCAGAGAGAAATTCCATTAACCCGCTTCGGCGGGTTTTTTATTGCCCGGAGGAAACATGAGCCAAGGCGATATTGCTGTACTCGGCATCAAAGTCGAATCAGGTGAGGCAGTCTCTGCTGCGGACGATCTCGATAAGCTGGCCAAGGCAGGAGAGCGTGCCGAGGTCGCAACTGGCAGCGTTGGCGTCCAGGCGAAAAGCTCCGGTGTATCCATCAAGGATCTGGCTGTCAGTACTCAATCGGCTGAGCAGGCCATGGACAGGTACGCACGCCAAGCCCAGGCGGCCGGCATGTCGACCAAGGCCTATACCTCGGCGCTCCGCGGCGTGCCCGCGCAGTTCACCGACATTGCCGTCTCGCTGCAAGGCGGCATGAACCCCTTCACCGTGCTGCTCCAACAGGGTGGCCAGCTCAAAGACATGTTCGGCGGAGTCGGCCCAGCTGCTCGGGCGCTTGGTGGGTACATCATCGGACTGGTAAACCCTTACACAGTGTTGGCCGCCGCAGTGGCTGGTGTTGGTGTTGCGTACTACAAGGGTTCGCAAGAAACGGAAGAGTTCAGGAAGGCGCTTGTTCTCACTGGCAATGCCGCTGGGACGAACGTCGGCGCCATATCGGACCTGGCGAAGCAGATCAGCACTACTATCGGCACCACCGGTGCGGCCGCTGAGGTTCTTGCCCAGGTTGCAAGTGGTGGAAAGATTGCGGGCGACAGTTTCGGCACGGTGGCGGCAGCTGCCATGCAGATGCGCGACGCAACGGGGCGAGCGGTAGAGGAGACCGTTGCAGAGTTCGTGAAGATCGGCAAAGACCCAGTGGCCGCCGCTCGCGAGCTGAACGACCAGTACAACTTCTTAACCGCCAGCACGTATGCCCAAATTGCAGCGCTGAAGGAGCACCCCTGGATCGTCTGGCTGTCAATACCGATGATTCTCTATCACCTTTGGATCATCCCTGGGCTAACCCCTTCCCCCATCCGCTTACGCCGCAAATGGGACCCCACCTTCAAGCGCCACGGTGACCCCTGACCCTATCGCCCCACCACCCCCTGAACCCGCGTCGTCTCCTCCTCCAGGTACGCCAGCAACGCCGTCACCTCCGTCTCCCCCAACCGCATATTGGGCATCGCCAACTGGTTGTACTGCTGGTACAGCAGCATGGCCAGCGGGTCTTTTTCGGCCAGCATCTGGTCCGGCACCATCAGCCAGCGTTTCAGCCAGGCTTCGTCGCGCTGGCGGGTCACCCCCAGCAGGTCCGGCCCGATCCCACCGGTGGCACCGCGTTCGGCCTCGCCAACGGTGTGGCACGACGAACAGCGGGTGCGGAACAGCTGCTCGCCGGCACTGGGCGGGCGAATGGCCGGCGCCTGGGTGTAGTCGAGGTTCTGCGCGCTGGCGGTCTTCCAGTTGTGCAGGCTGTTGGCCAGGCGGTCGGCGAGGATGTACGGGCTTTCGAAGGGCGAGGCTTTCATCCAGCGGCCGGTGCTCTGGTTGCCGATGATCAGGCTCAGGTTGTGGTCTTTGCTGCGGCCGTTTTCCAGGCCTTCGATATACAGGCCGAGGCTGCGGCGCAGTTGTTCGATGTCGGCGGCCTCGCCGGTGAGCAGGGTCCAGCCAGGGCCAATGGCGAACTTTTCGGCGTAGCGCTTGAGGGTGGTGGGGGTGTCGTTGTAGGGGTCGATGCTGATCGAGTAGAAGAAGATGTCCTGGCCGACGCGTTCGCCCAGCAGCTTCTGCACCTGGCGCAGGCGCGCGGTTTCCACCGGGCAGGAGTCGCCGCAGCCGGTGAAGATGAAGTTGATGGCCACCACCTTGTCCTTGATCAGGTCGTCGAAGAAACGTACCTGTTTGCCGTCCTGGGTAAGCAGGGGGATGTTGGGGAAGTAGTTGGCCCCCCAGGGGGTGTCGGGGTCAGCGCTGGCGCGGGTCGGGGGCAGGGCGCAGGGCAGGCTGAGGATGATCAGCAGGGGCAGCAGCAGGCGCCAGGTGCGGGGCATGGTCATTACCCTCTGTGGGGATGTGGTTGGGCCTGCGCTGCAGGCGATCGCTGGCAAGCCAGCTCCCACATGTACAGCGCCGCTCACAAGGCATATGCAGTCACTGTGGGAGCCGGCTTGCCGGCGAAAGGGGCGCAGCGCGCCCCCAGCCTTCTTTCACTTGATGCTCAACGGTGCGGTCACGGTCTGCCCCAGCGCCGACTTCACGGTCACCGCCGGTGGCGAGGCCGGGCCGCTGCTGGTGGTGGTCACCGACAGCTTCCAGCGTGCCCCGGTACCACTGACGGTCAGCGTCGCCAGCCCGAGGTCGAGCGGCCCGCTGGTGGTATTGGTGCTGACGCGGATGCTGTTGCCACTGGCCACGCTGGTGGTGCCGGATATTTCCCAGGTCCAGCGGTTGTTGCTGCGCAGTTGCACGCTGGCGCTGCTGACCACCACAGTGTCGGCCTGCACGGCGGGCGATACGGCGATGCTCACCGTGGCCGGGGCCAGCGACTCCAGGCCTTTGGCATCACGCGCCAGGTAGGTGAAGCTGGCGGTGAACGGCGTGGCCACCGTGGCCGGCGGGGTGTAGGTCACCTGGGTGCCGTTGCTGCTCACCGCGCCCATGCCCGAGTCGGGCTGGGCCAGGCCGCTGACCGTCAGCGGCAGGTTGCCGTCGGGGTCGGTGTCGTTGGCCAACACGTTGAGCACGATCGGTTTGCCGGCACTGGTGGCGGCGCTGTCGTTCACCGCCACTGGCGGTTTGTTGCCGGGGTCTTCATTGCCACCACCGTCGCCGTCGGCCTTGCGGAAGGTCGGCAGGGCGGCGGAGTTGACGTACTGCACGCCATCCCAGCCGGGCAGCGGCGTTGGCATCAGCTGGAACTGGCCAGGGTGCTCGATGTCCCAGCGCAGCAGCATCGAGGAGTCTTCATGCTGGGTGTTGTGGCAGTGCTCCATGTAGGTGCCGGCGAACTCGCGGAAGCGAATGGCCATTTCCACTTCCTCGGATGAGTCTTTGTCCGGGCCGATGCGGTACACGTCCTTGCGCGCCCACTTCTCCCATTCCGGCGGCGCCTTGCCGTCGCGGCTGAGGATCACGCCTTCCTCGAAGTGCACGTGCACCGGGTGGCTCCAGCCGTTGCCGCCGTTCTTGATCTTCCACACCTCGAGCGTGCCGTCGCCGCTGAAGCCGGCGGCAGTCGCCTCGTTGGCCAGTTGCGGGGCAGCACTGATACGCCGTGGGTCCATGCTGAAGCCGAAGCCACCGTCGGTCTTGATGGTCCAGGGCGCGCTGTCGGTGCCGTCCGAGCGGCCGAAGATGAATTCGCGGTGGCGCGCGGCCGCAAGTTTGGTCTGGTCGGCGGCGTTGCCGGGGTTGATGGTCAGCGGGATCATCACCAGGCCTTCGGCCTTGCCGGGTTTGGCTGGTTCATACAAGGTCGGGTCCATGCTCACGTCCTGGCCGCTGTAGGGCTGCACCAGCAGTTGCAGGAACTTGCCGACTGCCGGGTCGCCCTTGTCCCATTCCGGGCCGTTGCTGGCCTGCTTGATCACCGCCTTGTACTTCTCCGACAGGATGTCGGCCAGGGCGATGGGCTGTTTCGGGCCCTTGCCGGTCTCGTGCTCCATCAGGTTGACGAAGTACAGCTTGTCGCCGGCCTTGATCCCGTTCTTGGCGAAGTTGACGATGATGTCGTAGCGCTCGGCGATGCCCTGCAGCGGCAGGATGCCGTTGTTGTCCTGGCGGTCGCCGTCGCCGTTGAGGTCCATGCTGCCGTCGAACGGCACCGCGTGTTCCATGATGTTGCCGTCGTTGCCGATCATGTGGAACGGCACGCGGTTGTACGACACATTGGAGCCGCTCGGGCCCTTGAACTCGCCGCTGCTGCCGGCCACCTCACGGACGATGGCGAATTTGAAGTAGCGCGACACCGAGCCGTTGAGGATGCGGAAGCGGTAGCTGCGTGCACGCACTTTCAGCTTTGGCTGGTACTGCCAGTTGACCAGGATCTGGTCACCGAGGAAGCCATCGGTGTTGAACGGGTTGAACCACAGTTGGCCGTTGGCATCCCAGGCCTTGTCGGCGACCACCAGGTTGACGTCGTAGTCGCGGTTGCCCCAGGGCATTGCGCTGCCGCTGGGGAAGCGCAGGTTGACGCCGTCCTGCAGGGCTTCGTTGCCGCGGTCGATGGCCGAGTAGTAGTTCATCATCACCGCGTTGCCCTTGTAGACGTTCTGCGCGGTGAAATCGAGCATGTGGTCGTGGAACCAGTGGGTGCTCATGGTTTCGCGCCAGTCGCCGCGGATCTTGATGCTGCCGTTCTCGCAGGTCTTCAGGCCCGGTGAGCTGTCATTGACGTACAGGGTTTCGCCTGGCGAGCAGGGGAAGGCGGCGCGTGGGTCCTGGGCGCGGGTGTTGATGGTGTCGTAGCCGGCCAGCTGGATTGGCCAGCGGTAGTCGTAGTACTGGCCGGGGAAGAAGTAGGCGTTGGCGAAGCCGTCGCTTTCCGCCGGCGAGTGGCCGTTGTGTTCGTGGGTGGAGATGGTGTGCAGGCCAAAGCCGTTGTTGGCCGACGGGTCGATCGGCAGCGCGTTGTAGTGGCGCATCAGCACCGGCTGGCCGTAGCGCACCATCAGCAGCTTGATCGGGAAGGTGCCGTCGAAGGTCCACAGCGCCTTGTGGTTCTGCAGCGGCATCTTCGGGTGGAAGCGCGTGTCGATGCCCTTGGTGGTACCCAGGGTGGTGGGGATATCCGAGGTCTGGTAGTACAGGCCGCCGGGGCCGAACTCGCCTTTGCTGTAGCCGTGCAGCTGCTTGCGGTCACGCAGGCCCTGGTTGATGCGCGCACCGGCCTGCGCGGTCTTGAACGCGGCCTGCGGGTAGAACTCGTTCCAGCGCTGGTGCGACCAGCCCTTTCCTGGTGGGCGACCTTCGGCGGGCGAGCCTACCGAATTGCGGTTGAGGAACATCTCGATCTGCGCCTTCCACGGGTTGCGGTCGAGCACGTTGGCATACTGCGACGGGAACGGCGTCAGCCCAGGTTGGGTGAGGAAGGCTTCCAGGGCGTTGCCGTTGGGGCTGCTGCGGGCAACGATGTCAGGGTCCTGGGCGGGGGCCGGGCCGAGGATGGGTGGCGGGAACGTCAGTTGGTAGGGCGGGGTGGCCGGGTCGAGTTTTTCCGGGCCGAACTCTTCGAGCAGCAGCAGTTGCTGGGTGAACGGCTCGGCGCCGAACAACGGGCTGGGCTTGCCGTTGGTGGGGTACTTGCGCGAGGTCTGCTGCGCTGGCTGCAGCACGTTGTCGGTGGTTACCGTGGAGCGGTCGCCGAAAACCCCATTGGTCAGTTCCAGCGAGCCTTCGTTGGCTTCTGGCATGCTTTTCAGCGCTTCGAGCGCCGCCGCCGCGGCCACTGGGGTGGCGGGTGGGTCGCTGTAGGCGGAAGGGTCGCCGGGCGGTGGCTGGCTGACGTCGTCCAGGGATCCGGCTACCGCGCCCACCAGCCCGAAGCTGAGCAGTAGCGCCGTGACTGAGGACAACCTGAACACCTGTAGGGATGTTGCAGCTGGTTTCTTCATTGCGGTATGCCCCGTGTTGTGCAACGGGCATCTGTTGCCCACCCTTGGGGTGGCGCCGTGCCCTGTAGGTGGGATGAGCAACGGCTGTGCCAAAGGCAATGTGGCCAAGGGCCAGATATTTCAAGATGTTACAAAAGATGCGAACGCGATACGCTCAGCCTTCGCCGCAAACCTGGGGATAGTCACCCACTGATGGGTGGGGAATGCTGCCCCACTGGTCATCTGTATGGAGTATTCATGGACCCGCTGTTACTGATCGCCCTCGGCGCTGTCGTTGCCGGTTTCGTCCAAGGCCTGTCGGGCTTTGCCTTCGGCATGGTGGCCATGTCGTTCTGGGCCTGGGGCCTGGAGCCCCAGGCGGCGGCGGTGCTGACCGTGTTCGGCAGCCTCAGCGGCCAGTTGATCGCCGTGTTCAGTGTGCGCCGGGGCTTCAGCTGGGCCCTGCTGTGGCCCTTCGTGCTCGGTGGCCTGGCTGGCATCCCGCTGGGGGTGTGGGTGCTGCCCTACCTGGACATGCTGTGGTTCAAGGCGGTGTTCGGCAGCCTGCTGGTGCTGTGGTGCCCGCTGATGCTGCTGGCGCCGCGCCTGCCCAGGTTGCGCGGCGGGCGCCTGGCCGATGGCGCGGTGGGCATGGTCGGGGGTGTGCTGGGTGGTATCGGCGGTTTCACCGGCACCGTGCCGACACTGTGGTGCACCTTGCGCGGCTTCGAGCGCGACACCCAGCGCGCGGTGATCCAGAACTTCAACCTGTCGATGCTGGCGGTGACCCTGCTCACCTACATCGGCAGCGGGCTGGTGACGGCGGCGCTGCTGCCGTCGTTTGCCGTGGTGGCGCTGGCGATGCTGCTGCCAACCCTGTTCGGCACACGGTTGTACCTGGGCATCAGCGAATTGGCGTTTCGCCGGATCGTGCTGGGGCTGCTGACCCTGTCGGGCGTGGCGATGCTGGTGGTGGCGGTGCCGGGGTTGCTGAGCCGAGGATGAGCCGGCCTTGCGACCAAGGGGCCAGCCAAGGCAAAGATGCCTTGCCGCGGCCCCCGCTTCTTGGCACCCTTGCCCGCCATTGCCTGTCGCCAACCCTGCAGTACAAGGAACCCCAAGGTGAGCTGGGAAAAAGTCGGTAAAGCCCTCGCGGGCCTGCTGGTCATCGCGGTCACCGCCACCGCGCTCTTCGCCCTGCTGCGTGACGACAACCGCCTCGAAGCGCGCCTGACCTACGCCCACCTTACCTACCCGGGCCAGTTCAGCGAACGTATCAGCACGGCCAACGCGTTGCTCAAGTACGAGCGCCTGCATGGGCTTGTCCGCGAGATCGGCAACGGCGCGCTCGCCGACCCGCAGGTCGACAAGCTGGTGGAGCTGGCCCAGGGGCCGTACCTGCAGCTGTTCGCCAAGCCATTCGAGGCGGGGCTGGTGGACCACCGCACCGGGCTGCTGATCGAACTGTTCAACCACCGGCAGCGCCCGCTGCAGGCCGTGCAGATCCGCCTGCCGGCCAAGGGCCTGGTGCAGATTCGCGACAGCGCTGGCAACGATACCTTGCTGGAGGCGCCCACCAACCTTGTCGAAATCCCCAGTATCGAAGCGGCGGGCGAGAGCTGGATATGGGTGTATTTCGACACTGACTACTCGCAGATCCGCCAGGGCGGCATCAGCATCCGGCATGCCGACGGCAGCGCCGATATCCAGGTGTACCGCGAAGTGCTCGGCTTCGCGGCGCTGGTGGCACGCTACAGCGTCGAGTTGATGGTGCTGCTGGGCGTGTTGCTGTTGGGCGTGCTGTGGCTGGGCTATCGCAACCTGGTACAACGCGGGCGCGTCAGCGCCTGACGCCAGCCAGTCATTTGTTGTTGATGCACTGCGACTGCATCACGTAGCGCACGGTGCGCAGGGTGCCCTGGCTGTCCTCGTAAGTCATCAAGCGGGGCACGACGTTGCAGTTGCGCGGGTCGGCTGACTGGCGCACCAGGCGGGCAACGTCCAGGCGCATGCCGTAGCGGTAGTCGACGATCTCCGGCATGGGCTTGGCGCGCTCCGCCGCGTAGGCGGCCACGGCTTGCTGGTGGTCCTCCAGCAGTTGCTCGTTTGCCCGGCTGGTAAAACCTGTGGCCTGGGCCGAGAGGGACAGCGCCAGCAACGCGGCGCTCAGGGTCAGTCGTAGCATGGTGGGCCTCCGAAAGGGGTGCGGTTTCGAAGCCCAGGCTAGCCAGCACCAGCCAACAGGGGCATGACGCCAGGGTTACAGATGCGCAAGGTATGGCCAGGCCCATGCCCGGCAAGGGCGTCACCCCGGCTCGACGGCACCCTGCAAGACCCCGCCCGGCGGCATGGGGATGACCTTGTAGCAGGCCTTGGCGGTCGCCAGCAGCGTACCGTCCTCGGCGTGCAGCTCACCGCTGGTGTAGTGCAGTTTGCCGATGCGGCGGGTGACCCTGGCCACGCCGGCCAGGTGGCCCGGCAGGGCCGGGGCCAACAAGCGGGTTTCCAGCCTTGCACTCAGCGCCACCTCTTCAGGGCCGAGGGCGGCCAGTACCGCCGCGCCCATGCAGTCATCCAGCATGGCCCCGAGCATGCCGCCGTGGATGCACTGCAGCGGCGTGGTCAACGAAGCCGAGGCATGAAAGCGCACCCGGACCTGGCGTTTGTCCGGCTCATAGAAGATAAACTCCCAGCCCAGCAGCGAAGACGCATGGGGGCAGGGGTGGTCGCCATTGGCAACCTTCCAGAACAACGTGGCGCTTTGCATGGCGGGCACTCCCTTTGGGCCGGCAGCTGGCATGTTTCGGGAGGGGCTGGCGCGTGTCTACTGGTAGAAATGCCAGGTGACTGAGGGGAGGGACTGCGTCATTGTGGCGGGCCCGAAGTGTCGTTTGCTTATATTGGAAAGCGACCTGTACGACTTGAATGAGCCCTAAATAAAGACCAAAATCTAGCCCTTCATTGAGGGCTTGATCATGCAGAACATCTTCGCCGACATCACCGTCAGCGTCTCGGAATTGAAGAAGAATCCCACGGCTGTAATGGCGGGTGCACAGGGGCAGCCAGTGGCAGTGCTCAATCATAATCGCGTCATGGGCTACATGGTGCCCGCTGAACTCTATGAGGCGATGATGGAGCAACTGGAAGACATCGAACTGGCGCAACTGGTCAAGGCTCGTGCGCACGAGAAGGGCGTGCCGGTGAAGCTGGATGACCTATAAGCTCGAGCTTCTGCCCTCTGCCCTGAAGCGTTGAAGCAACCCCTCCTGTCCCGCAAGCCTCACCCACCTCAAGTACCAATTAACCCAGCATCCCCAATGCCGGACGCAAGCGCGCGCATGACGCAATTGTAATCCGCCCATCACCTTGCCGTTATCCGCCAGCAGCGAGCATCAGCCTCGGCCGAAGGGGCTGGGTGCACGCGCATCTGGCCAGACCAGGGACGCTCCAGCGCCGAGGCCGTACAACTACAACAGCCGCAGCGAAGGAGCATCGCATGAGAAACGGTCCGACACTTTCCCTGGCCGCCTTGGTGGCAATGGCCGGCCCCGCCGCCTGGGCCGGCGACACGCAGCAAGAGGGGTTCATCGAAGGCAGCCGCCTGAATGTGCTCAACCGCAACTTCTACTTCAACCGTGACCACCGCGACGGCCCGGCGCCGACCTACAACAGCGGCAAGGACAGCGCCAACGGCTACTCCGAGGCCTGGGCCCACGCCATCATCACCCGCTTCGAGTCCGGCTTCACCGAGGGCACCGTGGGCGTGGGGCTGGATGCCTTCGCGATGCTCGGGCTCAAACTCGACACCGGCGGTGGGCGCAATGGCGGGCGCAGCTCGTTCGATGTGTTGCCAGTGGACCGCGACGGTCAGGCCCGGGACGAGTACAGCAAGGTCGGCGGCGCCGCCAAGTTGCGCCTGTACGACACCGTGCTGCGGGTGGGTGATGTGTTCCCGGCCAACCCGGTGGTGGCCGCCGGCGACTCGCGCCTGCTGCCGGAGAGCTTCCGTGGCGTGACCGTGGAGAACACCAGCCTCAAGGGCCTGACCCTGCAGGGCGGGCGCTTGCATGCCATGAGCCAGCCGGTGTCCAGCGATCTGCGCGACAACTTCGTGACCTTCTACGGCGGCCCGGTGGATTCGCCATGGATTGCTTACGGCGGTGGCGACTACGCGATCAACGACTACGTCAGCGTCAGCCTGTTCGGCAGCCGCCTGAAGGATGTGTGGAACCAGTACTACGCCGGCACCAGCGTCACCTGGCCACTCAGCGACGAGCTGGCGCTGATCGGCGGGTTCAATTTCTACAACGCCAAGGACGAAGGCCGTCAGCGCCTCGGCCAGTTCGACAACGATATCTGGAGCGCCAAGCTCGGCGTGCGCTACGGCGCTCACACCCTGGCGCTGTCCCATCAGCGCAACAACGGCGACGATGATTTCGACTACCTGCGCCAGTCCGATTCGATCTTCCTCGACAACTCCATCCAGTACAGCGACTTCAACTCGCCGAAGGAGCGTTCCTGGATGCTGCGCTACGACCTGAACATGGCCACCTACGGCGTGCCGGGGCTGACCTTCATGACCCGTTACGGGCGTGGCAGCGACGCCGACTACAGCAACGCCAACGCCTTCTACATGCGCCGCGACGGCAACGGCGACCCGCTCACCGACCAGAAACGCTGGGAGCGCGATATCGAGGTCAAGTACGTGGTGCAGACCGGCGCGGCCAAGGACCTGTCACTGCGGGTGCGCCAGGCCACCACCCGGGCCACGGCGTTCGAGTCTGACCTGGACGAGGTGCGGCTGATCGTCGAATACCCGCTGTCGATTCTGTGACTACCCGAATTCACCTTTAGAAGCCCACGCGCTCCTTTGGTTACAGGTGAATGTTTTGGCGCCTCCGTGAGGCGCCTTTTTTTTGCCTGTTCAGTGCCGGCGCGTCATAGCAACCAGCGAAATGCTGCGAATGCTGGCGCATTCGCGCAGGGCAGTGCAGGCAGCCTCCAGCGAGGCACCGGTGTCGACCAGGTCGTCCAGCAGCAACACATCGGCGCCATGGCGCAGGGTGTCGTTGACGATGAAACAGCCGGCCAGCGCCTTGGCCCGCTGCTCATAGTTGGCGAGGTCGGACATCATGGCGGTGTTCCAGGTTTTCAGCAAAAGCTGGTCGCTGTAGGTGCTGCCCAACAATACCGCCACCTGCCTGGCCACTTCGTGGACCGGCTGGCAGGGGCGCTGCCTGCTGGCAGGCATGGGGATGACCAGGTCGAAGCGTTGCCCGGCCAAGGCGGCGGCCACCGAGCGAGCGAGGAAGGCGACCTGCTGGAAGTCGTCGCGGTACTTGAGCTGGAACAGCGCCTCGCCGATGTCGGTGCGCAGGATTTCAAACTGCATGTGGCCCTGTGCGTTCAGGCCGATGGGGGTACTGAGCACGGTGTGCCAGTCGAGGCTGATGGCTCGGTCCCAGGGGCCGTGGTAAGGGAGGGGCTGGATCAGCATTGCGTGCTTCCTTGTACATGAGTCGATGAAGCGGGAGTTTTTCCGCTGTTCTTGTAGTTCGCGGAAACATTTTAAGTCCGACTTTGCCCGCGATCGACTTCATGCTTTCCGTTTTTCGTGTAGTCCTTTTCTGGGCGCGCATGAATTGCAGGTGATTTTTGCTACTGAAGGTGGCGATGGCCATCGGTGGGGAGCAACGATCTCGCCATGCAGTCCTTGCAGTTGACGATGGTCTCATTGACCTTCGTCTGCACATGAATGGCCAGGGAGCCGCAGGCACTGCAGCAGATTTCGGCAGTGCCGGGGCCGTAGGCTGCGCTCGGTAGTGCCGTGATGTAATTGCCAATCCTGCGCTCGCGACCGTAGTCGTCATGCTTGAGCAGCAGGTCGTGGAGGGCCTTGCTGAATCCGGAGCGGGGAGACCTGACGCTGTGCTTGTGCCATTTTGTTGTCCATGCACCTTCCACGGCCTTTTGCCCCAGCGCCAGCATGCTGTTGGGGATGCCATTGCTGGCTTGGGTCTTGCTCACCGAGCCCTTGTTGAAATACACGACTGCATTGTTCACAGCCAGTTTGGCGAGGTACCAGACCTGGCATACCGGTAGCTCTTCCAGCAGCTGCGCGATGACTTCACGGCCTTTCTTCCACGCCTGGAAGGGCAGGCTGTGTTCAGCGCAGTAGCTTTCCAGATAGCCGTAGACCTCTTCTAAGGCGAGGGTGTGGATGGCCTCGGCAATCTCTTCGCGCCAGGCGGGCATGGGGCCGCGCGACAGTTCGCGATGGATGGCGCGGTACAAGTCGGCGAGGTTCGTGCGTTGCCCGTCGCCCAAGCTGACATTGACCCGCCAGTAGACCCTATCGAACCGGGGCGTGGGTGTAGGCCCCGAATCGAAGGCATCGAGCGGCGACGTCGGATCAACCATCAACACTTTTGCCTCGCGCAGCGACTGCAGAACTGCCTGCTCCATCGCTTCTGACGGGGCGATGCAGGCATCACCTTTCACCGCCCGTGCCGGTAGAAGGCAGTCGAGGCGCCAATCGCTGCGGGCTTCGAACAACGCCATCAGTTGCAGCTTGTGGGTCAGGCTCAAGCTGGAAAATGGCACAGGGGTAACAGCCTCCAGCCCATGGAACGCTTGCACGCGCTGGCGCAACTCAGCTTCACGCTGCAGTCGCGCCTGCTCCCGTGCCAGCTGGCAAGGGCTGCACTGGCACGCCTGAGGGGGGCGGTGATAGTAGGGGAAGTGGTGCTGGTGCTCGCAGCGCGAGCAGAACGCCGGTTGCTTTGCCCCACCCAGGGCGGACTTGGCGGGGCGGCGCTGAAACAGCGGCGTGTTGCAGTATGGGCAGATGAGGTCTTCGATCAGTCGGGGTGGCAGGGCCTTGATGAGCTGGGTGGGTTTCAGGTCGATGGCATAGCGATCGAGCAGCACGGAAACTTTTTCGCCAGCGAGATACTGCGCGTAGAGTACTTCGATCTGTTCTGCGGTCAGGTGCTGCAGTTTTTTTTCAAGTTCCGACAAGCTTGAATCTCCCCTGGACTACGGTACCTAGCGTCGTTGGGGAAATCATAGGGAAGCGAATTACGGTGTGAAGCCACAAACGCCTGAGTGCTTCCCAAATTGTTGTAGGGCATTTCTTGATGATGCAGTGGTCGCCTCAGCCCACCCTCAACCAGATCGCCGACGCATCGTCACTCATCTTGAAGCGCGGGTAGCGCACGCAGGCGGCGTCGTCCTGCTCGATGCCGCGCAGGGTACGGGCCAGGTCGGCCAGCCCGTGGCTCAGCAGGCGGGTGATGAATGCGGCCGGGTCGTAGGCCCGGTAGGTGTCGAACAGTGCGGCAAAGCCGTCGCTCATCAGCAGCACATCGTCGCCCCTGGCCACCGGGGTGCGGCTGTAGCAAGTGCCGGCGCGGGCCTGTTCGGGTTCGACACCCAGCACGGCCCGCGGCCGTTCGCGGGCGGCGCGGCGGTCGGCCAGCACCGCCGGTGTGCGCACACCGAAGGCGCCGGTGCCGGGGCCCAGGGCAGCGGCTTCGGCGCGTTCGGCCTCGCGGTCGGGGGCCGGGGTGAGGAAGGCCACGCCCTGGGCGCTGCGGTGCAGCACCACGCAGTCGGCCAGGTGCGCGCAGACCAGTTCGTCGCCCTCCAGGGCCACGGCGGCGAAGGCCGCGCGGGGCAGTTCCCACGGGGCCAGCGGCTCGCGCTGGCGGGCTTGCTCGTAGTCCTGGGCCAGGGTGTCGAATACCTGCTCGCAGATACCTTGCAAAGGCCCGCAAGCGCCAGCGAAGGCACGCTGCGCCGCGCCCGCCAGCCAAGCCGCACCACCACGCTCGCCGAGCAGGCCGGCCGGGCCGAGGTCGGTGGCACCGTCGATGACCCAGGCATGGCGCTCGGCGCAGCCGAGACGATCGTCGTTGGGCACATCCGGCTTGCCGGCCAGGCTCAGGGTCTGGATCAGGTCGAAATGCATGGCGGTCTCCGCGTCAGTGGGGCTGGGTGCGGCACTGACCTTGAACGCTGCGGCGCCCTGCGTCAAACCTGGCATCGAGCCGTGCGCTTGTCGCCCAGAGTGTTTGCAGCAATGATCCATAGCCCAGCAACCTTTTTCGACGAGGCCGCCATGCCCATTGTGCTCGGTCAGCATCGCGCCGAAGAAAAGGCTCGCTGAGACTGATTGCGCTGGCTACGCGCAAGAACGATCAAGTCGTCCGCCAACACCCTTGGTAGTGTGGCGGCGCTGACTGAGGAGCAAGGGAATGCGAAGCATCGAACACATCCTGTGGTACATCGAGACGGCCCTGGACACCGACCTGGACCTGGGCCGTGTCGCCCGGCACTTCGGGCTTTCGCCGTTCGCCCTGGCACGCCAGTTCGCCGCCGCCACCGGCTGGCCGGTGATGCGCTATGTGCGGGCCCGGCGCCTGAGCCGTGCCGCGCAGGCCCTGCGCGGTGGCTGCCCGGACATCCTTGAAGTAGCGCTGGCGGCTGGCTACAGCTCCCACGAAGCGTTCACCCGGGCCTTCTGCGAGCTGTTCGGCATGCCGCCGAGCCAGCTGCGCGGCCAGGCCCACGACCCCTCTGCCTTGCTGGAGCCCCTGCGCATGAAAACCCTCGACTTCATCCCGCTTGCCGAACCGCGTTTCGAACACCGCGATGCCTTCATCATCGCCGGCCTCGGCGGGCGCTTCACCTTCGAGCGCAACGAAGGCATCCCTGGCCTGTGGCAGGCTTTCGACCCCTACGTCGGGCGTGTGCCCGGCCAGGTCGGCGACGCCACCTACGGGGTGTGCTGCAACCCCGGCGACGACGGCAGTTTCGAGTACATCGCCGGGGTCGAGGTGGCCCGCGCTGGCGACCTGCCGCCGAACTTCAGCCACTTCCGGCTGGCGGCACGGGACTATGCGGTGTTCCGCCACCAGGGCCATGTGTCGATGATCCACCAGACGGTCTACACCGTGTTCAACCAGTGGTTGCCGGCGTCCGGCTACCAGGCGGCCGATGCGCCGGAGTTCGAGCTGTACAGCGCCGATTTCGACCCGATTCACGGTGGCGGTTACGTCGACCTGTGGATCCCCCTGGCCGGCCGCTGATCGCGCACCGCCAGTGCCGGCGGGCACGGGGGCTAGACTCGTGGGACCTTCGCAAGACCACAGGAGACCTGCCCATGCCCCCTAAGAACAGCATCTGTCTCTGGTACGACACCGATGCCGAAGAGGCGGCGAATTTCTATGCCAGGACCTTCCCAGACAGCCGGGTGATCGCCGTGCACAAGGCCCCCGGCGACTACCCGTCGGGCAAGCAGGGCGATGTGATCACCGTCGAATTCACGGTAATGGGCATCCCCTGCATCGGCCTCAACGGCGGCAAGGCGTTCAGCCACAGCGAGGCGTTCTCGTTCCAGGTGGCGACCGACAGCCAGGAGGAGACCGATCGTTATTGGAACGCCATCGTCGGCAACGGCGGCCAGGAGAGTGTGTGCGGTTGGTGCAAGGACAAATGGGGGCTGTCGTGGCAGATCAGCCCGCGTGTGCTGACCCAGGCCGTCGCCGGCAGCGACCGGGCGGCAGCCAAGCGGGCCTGGGAGGCGATGATGGACATGGGCAAGATCGACATCGCAACCATCGAGAAAGCCATCAAGGGATGAGCCGTGGACCATTGGTCTGAATCCAGCGCTTCGGCCAATAAAAACATATTTTGATGCTTAAATTACCCTTGTTGGGGGCCATCCACTTCGAGGGTGTCGTCATGAACATCAAGATTGCTGCACTGCTGTTGCTCGCCCTGTGCGCGCAGCCGCTATACAACCAGGCCTTGGCCAGCACCGATGCGCCCGCCGCCGAGCCTGCGGCACTGAGCACGCGCCTGGCGTTGCGCGATTTGTGGGTCGAGCATGTGTTCTGGGTGCGCAACTACGCCGTTGCCAACCAGGCCGGTAACAAGGCTCAGGCCGACACGGCGGCCAGGCAGGTGGTAAGCAACGCCACCACCATCGCCAACAGCCTGGCGCCGTTGTATGGCCAATCGGCGGCGGAGCAGATGCTCAAGCTGCTGGCCGGGCACTGGGGCGCGGTCAAGCATTACAGCGATGCCACGGTGGCCAGGGACAAGTCCGGGCAGCAGGCGGCGGTCAACGAGCTGTCGGGCAACGCCAAGGCCATCGCGGGGTTCCTGGCCAAGGCCAACCCCTACCTGCCCGAACCGACCTTGCTGACCCTGCTCAGTGCCCACGGCGGCCACCATGTGGCGCAGATCGACCAGCTGGCCGCCCGCGACTATGCCGGCGAAGCACAGACCTGGCAGATGATGCGCCAACACATGTTGGTGCTGGCCGATGCCCTGGCCGGGGCCTTGGTCAAGCAGTTCCCCGACAAGTTCTGAACAGGAGCCTGCGCCAATGCTGGAAGGATTGGGCCGTACCCAGCGTGACCTGCTCTATGCGCTGTTGCATCAGCCGGCGGGCATGAGCATCGATGACCTGGCCCAGGCGCTGGCAATCACCCGTACCGCGGTGCGCCAGCACCTGGCGGCGCTGGAGCGCGACGGCCTGGTGCAGCGCGGTGCCACCCGGCCCACCGGGCGCCGGCCAGAGCAACTGCACCAGCTCACCGAGCAGGCCCGCGAGCTGTTCCCGCGGCAGTACCCCCTGCTGGCTAACCTGCTGATCGACGAGGTCGCCGGCCTGCTTGGCAACGACGCGTTGCTGGCGCTGCTGCGTGGCCTGGGGCGCAAGCTGGCTGCCGACCTTGAGCAGGAGGTGGTCGATGAGGCGCGGATCGTGCAGCACATGAACCAGGCCGGCTATGAAGCGGCGGTGTTCTTCCGCTCCTCCGGTGAGCCGGAGATCGTCGCCCACAACTGCGTGTTCCATCACCTGGCCAAGGCGCACCCGTCGGTGTGCGAACTGGACCTGGCGCTGATCGGCGCCCTGGGGGGCGGCGAGGCGCAGCACCTGGAATGCATGCTGCGCGGTGGGCAGGTGTGCCGCTTCGCCGTCAGGCGTCCGAGCGAGGTTGGCGGGTCGCCTGCCAGCACAGCAAAGAGCCCAGGGTGACCAGCAGGGCACCCTGCCAGAACTGTAGGGCCAGGTGCGCGCCGAGCCACAGTGCGGCGAACGCCGACGACAGCACCGGGGCAAAGTACGAGGCGGTGGCCAGCAGGGTCAGGTTGCCGCGCAGGATGCCTAAGTTCCACAACGCGTAGCCGCCAGCAATGGACAGGCCCGCCCCGAGCAGTTCCAGGCTGGCGCCGGTACTGAAGGCCGGCAGCGTTTCTGCGCTGATGGCGTACTTGAGCCACAGCACCGCCGCAGTGAGCAGGAAGAACAGCACCACATGGTTCTGCCCGTCGGCGTAGCGGCGGGTGATGTTGCAGTACAGCGCGAAGGTGATCGCGCAGCTGGCCGCCAGGCTATAGCCCAACGGGTTGGAGCGGATGTTGGCGAGCACGCTGGCCAGCGACAGGCCATCGCTGCCGACCACCCAAAGGATGCCGAGCAGTGCCAGCGCGGTGCCTGGCACGATGTACCAGCGCGCCGCCTGGCGGTTCATCACGATCGCCAGCAGCACGGTCAGGCTCGGCCACAGGTAGTTGACCACCATCAGCTGGATCGCCTGGGTGCTGTCCAGGGCATAGCCTAGCGCCAGTGACAGGCAAATCTCGTAGGCAACGAACAGCGCCGAGCCGCCGAGCAGGTACCAGGGCGAGGCCTTGCGCAAACGTGGCTTGCCCAGCAATACCAGCAGCAACAGCGCGCCCAGGGTGTAGATCAGCGCCGCGCCGCCAATGGCGCCGAAATGCTGGCTGACGCTGCGGATCAGGCCCGAGGCGGTACTCCACAGCAGAATGGCGGCGAGGCCGCAGAGGGTGGCGTTGCGTCCGGTAATCCTGGCCATGGGCGGGCTCGCTGGAAAAGGCGCGGAGTCTAACCGGGTAGACAGTTTGTATCCAAGCCTGGCGACAGAGCAGGAGGGGGCGGCGCATCCCTGCGCCTGGAAATATCAGAAGCTGTACTTGGCGGTCAGCATGAAGTTGCGTGGGTCGCCAAAGGTATCGCCACCGTAGTCCACTGAATCGGAAATCGACGAGTAGTAGTGCTTGTCGAACACGTTGTTGGCGTTGAGCTGCAGGTCCAGATGCGGGCTGACCTGGTAGCCGGCCATCAGGTCGGTAACCGCATAGCCGCCCTGGATCAGCCGATAGCTGCTGCCATCGGCCAGGGCGATGTCGTTGTACATGCGGCTCTGCCAGGTGACGCCGCCACCCACGCGCAGTTTTTCCAGCGGGCCCTGGAAGCGGTACGTGGTGTACAGCTTGAACTGGTGCTCGGGGGTGTCGGAGTTGAGTGGTTTGTTGATGTTCTGCGGGTTGTTCTGGTCCTTGACGGTGTGCACGCGGGCATAGGTATAGCCACCACCGATTTGCCACTGCTCGGTCAGCGCGCCCTGCAGTTCGAAGTCGATGCCCTGGCTGCGCACCTCGCCGGAGGCCTGGTAGCAGCTCAGCTGCGGGCAGTTCGGCAGTTTCACCTCGACCTGGCGGTTTTCCTGGTCGATGCGGAACACCGCCAGGCTGGCGTTCAGTGCGCCGTCGAAGTACTCGCCCTTGATGCCGACCTCGTAGTTCTTGCCGACGATCGGCGTTACCGGTTTGCCGGAGCCGTCGCGCCCGTCCTGCGGGGTGAAGATGTCGGTGTAGCTGACGTAGACCGAGTGCTGGTCATCCAGGTCGTAGATCAGGCCGCCGTAGCGGGTGACCTTGCGGGTGACCTTGTAGTCGCCGGCGTCGTTGTCGCGCTGGTCGTAGTCGTACCAGTCCAGGCGCCCGCCGAGGATCAGCTTGAGCGGGTCGGCCAGGCTCAGGCGGGTGGTGCTGTAGACGCCTTCCTGGTTGATCAGGTAGCGGTTGTTGCTGGTGTGCACGAAGCCGGGCTTGCCGCCACCGAGGGGGTAGTCGGTGTTGTACGGGCTGTAGTTGTCCTCGTTCATGTCGTAGAGGCGCTTGCTGGCGCCGACCACCAGTTCGTGGGTGCGGCCCAGGGCCTGGAACGGGCCGCTGGCAAAGGCATCCAGGCCCAGCTGGTTCTCGTCGTGTTTCGACTGGTAGACCGTCCGGCTCAGGGTCTTGGCGGCGTTCCAGCGCGACTGGTACGAGCCGCGGAACAGCGCGTCCTGTTCGCTGTAGTTGGCGTTGACCTGCAGCTTCCAGTCGTTGGCCAGGCGGTGGCGCACTTCGGCGAACAGGGTGTTGATCTCCTGGTCCTTGTTCTCCCAGTCGGTGCCCGGGTTGTACGAGCGCGACACGTCCAGGTGATGGCCGCCGAGGTCGCTGGGGATGGCGCCCCAGAAGAAGTTGGTCTTGTCCTTCTGGTGGGAGAAACCGAGGGTGAGGGTGGTGTCTTCGCTCAGGTCGGCTTCGGTGATGGCGTAGAACAGGCCGTGATCTTCTTCCTGGCCATCGCGAAAGCCGTTGGCGTCGCGGTATGAGGTGACCACTCGGCCGCGCAGGGTGCCGCTGTCGTTGAGCGGGCTGGAGGCGTCGAGTTCGCCGCGGTAGTTGTCCCAGCTGCCGGCGGCGCCGGTCAGGGTGACTTTCTGCTCGGCCAATGGGCGCTTGCGCACCAGGTTGATGGCGGCCGAGGGGGTGCCGGCGCCGGTGACCAGGCCGGTGGAGCCGCGCACCACTTCCACCCGATCGAACATCGCCAGGTTCGGCTGGGCGCCGACCACCCAGCCGGTGTACGCGCTGGGGATGCCGTCGTACATGATGTTGTCGACGTCAAAGCCGCGAGCGGTGTAGGTCTGGCGGCCCGGGCCGTTGGACTGGTTGAGGAACAGGCCCGGCGTGTACTTGGCCACATCGTTGATGCTGGTCATGGCCTGGTCGTCCATGCGCTGGCGCGTGATCACGGTCACCGACTGGGGTGTTTCGCGCATGGTCAGTGGCAGCTTGGTAGCGGTGGACATGGCCCCGGTGGTGTACGACTGCGAACCTTCGGTGGTGCTACCCAGGCGGCTGTCGTTAATGGCCGTGGCCCCCAGTTCGAGCACGGCCGGTGCATCGGTTTGCGGCGGTTCGGCGGCGACTGCCAGGGGCAGGGAGGCCATGCAGACAGCCATGGCCAGCAGGTTGCGCGTGGGCGTGAAGCGGCGGGGCAAGCGAAGCGGAGACATGCCGGGCTTTATCCTTATTACTAGTGCTTATGAGAACGATTAGCAATAAGTCTGTCAGGATTTCTCGCGCGCTCATAGCCCGGCCGGATATGAATTTGACGTTTTTTTCACAATTACCATTCGAGCGAATGGTTTTTGCAGGGCTGACGCACGCTGCTCAAGCCTCGGCGGAAGGCGACCTGAGAGGCCGCGCGGGGCTGGCGGTGATCTGTTTGCCACGCTGTTGCGCCACTTCCCGTGCCTGGCCGTCCCGCTGCTTGCCGTGGCGCGCCTGGCCCACCAGTTGCGGAATCAGCGGCCCTTCCGGCAGGTGGCGCCAGAACCGCCCGGGCAGATGCTGGCGCAAGGCATCAGGGTTGAGCCGGGCCGGGTTGAAGGTGTGGCGGTAATAGGTCAGCCACAGCTCGGCATCGGGGTCTTCGGCCGTGCGTGCCCATTGCTGCCAGGCTTCTGGGCAGCGCCGCTGGTATTCGAGCGACGTACCGTCGTAGCGCACGCCGTCGCGAGGCGTGGCGATCAACCAGCGCTGGCGCCCCAGGCGCTCGGCAAAGTGGCCGCTGGCGCTGTCGAGGATGTCGTGGGCCGGTTCGTGGTAGGCCACCAGGTCCAGCTGCAGGTGTTCGGCCAGCGCCGCAGGCAGTGGTACGAAGCGCACGAAGGCATGCAGGTGATGGGCTTCGCGGCCGACCTGCTTGATGCGCCGTTGCAGCTCGCTGCCCAGGCGGTCGCCGGCGAGCATGGCGGTGCGGTCGCCATGGGCGACGCGCCAGAGCACTTCGTACAGCAGGTTCCAGCGCTGTTCACCGCGGTAGCGCCCGGCCTGCTCCAGTTGGGCCAGCAAGGCCGCCGGCACCCGGGCATGGAAGGGGCCTGGGCCTTCGGGCAGCGCCTCTGGGACGGCCAGCAGGTCGTTCATCGGGCCCTGGCTCCAGGTGACTTCGGCCGGGTCGATACCGTGGCCGAGCAGGCGCCTGGCCTGGTCGCGCCAGGTGGCGAAGCAGTCGTCGCAATCGAGCGCGATCACCCCCACAACCCCATCTGCACGGGGGCCTGGGGTTCGCGCAGGCGCTCGCGCAACAGCCCGCTGCGCAGTTCGGCCTGGGCCGGTCGGTAGTCGCTGGTGACGATGAACGGGCGGGCTTTTTCCAGCACGCAGCGCAGCTGGATCAGGTCGTCGTAGCGGATCCGCCGTTCGCGGCGCAGGGCCACCATGCGTTGCACGCTGCGCAGGCCGATGCCGGGGATGCGTGCCAGCAGCGCCGGTTCTGCGCGGTTGACGTCGAGCGGGAACACCTCGCGGTTGGCCAGCGCCCAGGCCAGTTTCGGGTCGATGTCCAGCGCCAGGTTGCCGCTTGCGCCCAGCAGTTCGCCGGCCTTGTAGCCATAGCCGCGCAACAGGAAGTCGGCCTGGTACAGGCGGTGCTCGCGCAGCAGTGGCGGGGCCGCCAGGGGCACGCTGGCGGGGCTGTCGGGGATCGGGCTGAAGGCCGAGTAGTACACGCGCTTGAGGCCGTAGCCCTGGTACAGCGATTCGGCGTTGCGCAGCAGGGTGCTGTCGTCGGTGGCGTCGGCGCCGACGATCACCTGGGTGCTCTGCCCGGCGGGGGTGAAGCGCGGCGCCCGGGGCTCGTTGGCCACCGCTTGCTGGCCCTGATGGATCACGCCCATGGCCTGGCGGATGGTGCTGGCCTGCTTCTCCGGGGCCAGGCGCTGGAGGCTGGCGTCGGTGGGCAGTTCGATATTGACACTGAGCCGGTCGGCCAGGCGCCCGGCCTCCTCGATCAGCAGCGGGTCGGCATCCGGGATGGTCTTGAGGTGGATGTAGCCACGGAAGTTGTGCTCTTCGCGCAGCAGGCGCGCCACCCGGATCAGTTGCTCCATGGTGTAGTCGGCCGAGCGGATGATCCCGGAGCTCAAAAACAGCCCGCTGATGCAGTTGCGCCGGTAGAAATCCAGGGTCAGGCGCACCACTTCCTCAGGGCTGAAGCGTGCCCGCGGCACGTTGCTGGAGCGGCGATTGACGCAGTATTGGCAGTCGTACAGGCAGAAGTTGGTCAGCAGCACCTTGAGCAGCGACACGCAGCGCCCGTCGGGGGTGTAGCTGTGGCAAATGCCTGTTCCGTCGGTGGCGCCCAGCCCCTCACGGCCACGCGAACCGCGCTTGGGCGCACCGCTGCTGGCGCAGGAAGCGTCGTATTTGGCGGCGTCGGCGAGGATGCCGAGTTTGGCGATGAGCTGCATGGGATGATCCGAAATACTGAATATTCATACAGTATTTCGGGATTGAGCTGATGGCAAGTGTCCGTTGTCGAGACTTGCGGCATCAGCGTTGCCCTGTCGCTGCCAAGTCGCGATGGCCAACCGCAGCGCCCACAGACGCCTACCCGACTGTTTTACTCGGCTAAGCTTCATTTCAGTTTGTTTCAGGCTCACGACTCATTGAAAGGGTGCGCACATGAAGATCGTCGGTAAATCCCCATGGGCCCTGGCGGCCCTGTGCCTGGCCATGGGCCTGGCGACCGCCCAGGCTGCCGAGAGCAAGAAGGTCGATGTGATGTTGGTGGGCGGCGGCATCATGAGTTCCACCCTTGCCGTGTGGCTCAACGAGCTGGAGCCGGGCTGGTCGATGGAAATGGTCGAGCGCCTGGACAAGGTTGCCGAAGAAAGCTCCAACGGCTGGAACAACGCCGGCACCGGGCACTCGGCGCTGGCCGAGCTCAACTACACGCCGGAGAAGGACGGCAAGATCGACATCAGCAAGGCGGTGGAGATCAACGAATCGTTCCAGATCACCCGGCAGTTCCTCGCCTGGCAGGTGAAGCAGGGGGTGCTGAAGAACCCACGCTCCTTCATCAACACCACCCCGCACATGAGTTTCGTCTGGGGCGACGACAACATCCGCTTCCTGCGCAAACGCTACGAGGCACTGCAGGCCAGCCCGCTGTTCAAGCCCATGCAGTATTCCGAAGACCACGCGCAGATCGCCAAGTGGGTGCCGCTGATGATGGAAGGGCGCGACCCCAACCAGAAGCTCGCGGTGACCTGGACGCCGATCGGCACCGACGTCAACTTTGGCGAGATCACCCGCCAGTACGTGGGCTACCTGCAGACCCGGCCGAACTTCGACCTCAAGCTGTCCACCGAGGTCGAGAACATCACCCGCAACGACGATGGCAGCTGGCACGTCGAGTACAAGAGCCTCAAAGATGGCAGCACCGCCGCCACCGACGCCAAGTTCCTGTTCATCGGTGCCGGCGGCGCCGCGCTGCCGTTGCTGCAGAAGTCCGGCATCGACGAGGCCAAGGACTATGCCGGCTTCCCGGTGGGCGGCTCGTTCCTGGTCACCGACAACCCGGCCATCGCCCAACGCCACATGGCCAAGGCCTACGGCATCGCCGCCACCGGTGCGCCGCCGATGTCGGTGCCGCACCTGGATACCCGGGTGCTCGATGGCAAGCGGATGATCCTGTTCGGGCCGTTCGCCACCTTCTCCACCAAGTTCCTCAAGCAGGGTTCGCTGCTGGACCTGCTGGGCAGCACCACGATCCATAACACCTGGCCCATGGTGCGGGTCGGGGTGCGCGAGTTCGACCTGGTGCAGTACCTGGTCGGCCAGGTGCTGCAGTCCGACGATGACCGCTTTGCCGCGCTGCAGACTTATTTCCCCGAGGCCAAGCCTGCGGACTGGCGCCTGTGGCAGGCCGGGCAGCGGGTGCAGATCATCAAGAAGGACGAGAACCAGGGCGGGGTGCTCAAGCTGGGTACCGAGATCGTCACCGCCAAGGACGGCAGCATCGCCGGGCTGCTGGGCGCCTCGCCCGGGGCCTCGACTGCGCCGCCGATCATGCTCGACCTGCTGGGCAAGGTGTTCAAGGACAAACTGGCCACGCCCGAATGGCAGGCCAAGGTCAGGCAGATCATCCCGTCGTATGGCATCCGCCTGAACGAACACCCGGACAAGGTGCAGGAGGAGTGGGACTACACCAGTGCAGTGCTGCAGTTGGCGCCGCCCAGTGAGGTTGCCGCGCCCTGACTCAGCCTTGAGACCGCTTTGCGGTCTTTTCGCTGGCAAGCCGGCTCCCACCTCGACCGCGCTGGCCTCAAGCCCTGCGCGATCGGAGTGGGAGCCGGCTTGACGGCGATGGGGCCGTAGCGCATCCAGCGTCTTTACGCACCGACCTGCGCCGCCACCTCCCGCACCTGCTGACGAAACCAGCGCCGCAACGGATCGGCATGGGTTCGTTCATGCCAGATCTGCATCACCTCCACCTGTGGCAGCGCCAGCGGCAGCGGGTGGATGCACAGTTCGGCGTCGCGCTCGAGCGCATCGACGGCCAGGGAGCGCAGGCAAGTCAGCAGCAGGTCGGTGCCACTGACCAGTCGCGTCGGGGCGATGAAGCTGGACAGCCCAGCGACAATCCGCCGCTCATGGCCCAGGGCGCGCAAGGCGCGGTCGACACGGCCGTCGAGGTCGCCGGTCAGGGTGGTGATCAGGTGCTCGCAGGCGACGAAGGCCTCAAGGCTCAAGCCGTCGGTCAGCCTTGGGTTGCCCCGTGAAGCCAGCACCACGAAGTCCTCGCCAAGCAGCCGCTGCTGGTGAAAGGTGTCTGGCAGGCCGGTGTAGAAACCGGCGATGGCCAGGTCGCAGGTGCCTTTCTCCAGCGCCTCGCGGGGCAATTCGCCACGGGTGTTGTGGGTGACCAGGGTGAGGTTTGGTGCCTGGCTGCGCAGGATCGGCAGCAACCTGGGCAGCAACGTCTGCTCGAGGTAGTCGGTGCTGTACAGGTGCAGGCGGGCAGGGCGGGCGAGGAAGTTCTCGCCATCGCAGCGCTCGAAGAAGCTTTGCAGTTGACCAATCAGCACCTGCACCTGCGGCGCCAGTTCATGGGCCCGGGGCGTAGGCGTGAGCCCGCGTGGCGCGCGGACGAACAGCGGGTCGCCGAACTGGTGACGCAACTTGTTCAGCTTGTGGCTCAGCGCCGGCTGGCTGAGGGCCATGCGCTCGGCGGCACGGGAGGCGTTGCGCTCCTCGTAGAGCACCTGGAACAGGTGCAGCAGGTTGAGGTCTTTGTTGGTGATATTCATATTTTGAATCGTAGGAATAAGTGCTTTCGAATTATCGAATCCTAACGCGGTGGCTAGCATGGGCCCAGTCAATTCGAACCTGCACGGAACATACCCATGTCCATCGCCATTTTCGCCACGATCCACCCCAGCCCCGAGCACTATCAGGCAGCCGCCCAGGCCCTGCAGCTGATGGTTGAACACAGCCGTGCCGAGCCCGGCAACCTGCGCTATGACCTGTTTGTCCGCGAGGGTGAGCCCTTGGCATTCGAGCTGTTCGAGCTGTACGTCGATGAGGCTGCGGTCGAGGCGCATCGTAGCAGCGCTCATTACCAGGCCTACCGCGCCGCCACTGGCGCGTGGCTGGCCGCGCCTACCCAGGTAAAACTGGCCCGCCCACTGAACCTCGCACCCTTCAACTGATCAGGACATCTGCATGAAAATCTTCACACCCGTCGCCCTGGCCAGCGCACTGGTGGCCGGTGCTGCCGTCGCCGCGCCCAAGGGCGAAGTGCTGGTGCTGCTGTCCAGCGAACACCAGCTGGCGCTCCAGGATGGCAAGCAATACGCCACGGGCTATTACCTCAACGAATTCGGCGTGCCTGCCGACCAGTTGCTCAAGGCGGGCTACTCGCTGGTGCTGGTCACGCCCAAGGGCAATGCGCCGCGGGTAGACGAGCGTTCGATCGACCCGATGTACTTCGGCGGCGACAAGGCCGAGATGCAGCGCATCCGCCAGGTGGTCGAGGGCTTGCCGGGCATCCATGACACGCTGTCGGTAAAGGAAGTGCTGGCCGGTGACCTTGATCGCTACGCCGGGATCTTCATCCCGGGCGGCCATGCACCGCTGATCGACCTGGCCAACAACCCAGAGGTCGGTGCCTTGCTGCGCCATTTCCATCAGGGCGGCAAGCCCACTGCCGCCATCTGCCATGGCCCGATCACCTTGCTCTCGGCGCAGCAGGACCCGGCGGCCTACCGCGCTGCCCTGGCCCGTGGTGAAACCCCGGCGGCCAGCGACTGGAGCTTTCAGGGCTACCGCATGACCATCTTCTCCGACCCCGAGGAGCAGGTGTTCGAAGGCTCGCTCAAGGGTGAGCGCCTGCAGTTCTACCCGGCCAAGGCCATGGCAGGCGCGGGTGGCAACATGAGCTATGCCGAGGCCTGGCAGCCGCATGTTGTAGTCGATCGCGAACTGATCACCGGGCAGAACCCGTTCTCCGACAAGGCCTTGGCCAAGGCACTGCTGGAGCAGTTGGCGCGAGCCAGGAAGTAACGGTGCTTGAAGCGCTGAGGCCGGCGCGCCGCTGGTTGCTCAGCGCTTGGCTGGCCTGGTCAGGGCATCCACCATCAGCACCGCTGCGCCGGCCATGATGGCGATATCCGCCAGGTTGAACACGCCGGTGTGCAGCGTGCCGATGTTGAGCACCAGGTAGTCGACCACATGCCCCTCGCGAAACACCCGGTCGATCAAGTTGGACAGCCCGCCCACGGCGATGAACCAGGCGGCGAAGGCCTTGATCGGCGCCGCTTGCCAGTGCCTGAACGCCCAGACGCTGGCCCAGCAGCACACCGCGCCCACGGCGACCACGAAGATCAGTTGCTTGAGCAGCGCCGGCATGCCGGCACCCAGGCTGAGGAAGGCGCCGGGGTTGAGGCTCAGGGCCAGGTCGAGCCAGATGCTCTGGTTGCCCAGGACATAGCTGTGGTTATCGAGGGCTACCAGGGCGATCAGCTTCACCCACTGGTCAATGATGATGAAGGCAACGCCCAGGACGAGGACGAGGGTACGGCTGGAGAACATGGTGGCAATTCCTTTGCTGCACGGGTGCGGCCGTCCGGTAGTGGCGGGTGTGCCGGCAGCGCGGCGAAGATAGCGCAGGCGGGTCTAGACTTAAAGCCCGGGCCCGGTTCTGCTGCGGGCCTATCATCGATCCGACCACCGCCCCGGACCGGACGTCGCCGACGGTGGCCTTCCTGTAGAGGAGGTCAGGTCATGGACGAGGCAAGGCTTCACGAATTCATGGGCAAGCTGGTGGGCGACATGGGCGCGGCGGCGACCCTGGCCAACGTGGTGCTGGGCGACGAGCTCGGCCTGTACCGGGCGATGGCCGACAGCCAGCCGGTCAGCCCCGAGGTGCTTGCCGAGCGCACCGGGTGCCAGCCGCGGCTGGTGCGCGAATGGCTCAATGGCCAGGCCGCGGCGGGTTACGTGGTGCACGATCAAGGCAATTTCACCCTGCCTGAAGAGCAGGCCATGACCCTGGCGCTGGAAGACTCGCCGGCCTACATGGCCGGCGGCGCGGCGGTGCTGGCGGCGCTGTTCCACGACAAGGACAAGCTGGTGAAGGCCATGCGCGGTGACGGCGCGCTGGCCTGGGGTGACCACCACCCGTGCATGTTCAGTGGCACCGAACGGTTTTTCCGCCCGGGCTATCGCACCTTCCTGGTGGCCGATTGGCTGCCGGCGCTGGAAGGCGTGGTCAGCAAGCTGCAGGCCGGCGCGCAGGTGGCGGATGTGGGCTGCGGTCATGGTGCCTCCACCATCGTCATGGCCCAGGCGTTCCCACAATCGCACTTTGTCGGCTATGACTATCACGCGCCTTCGGTGGCCACCGCCATCGAACGGGCACGGGACGCCGGAGTGGGCGGGCAGGTGAGCTTCCAGCAGGCGTCGGCCAAGGACTACCCCGGCCAAGATCTGGACCTGGTGTGCTTCTTCGATTGCCTGCATGACATGGGCGACCCGGTTGGCGCGGCGCGGCATGCGTACAAGGCACTGAAGGCGGATGGCACGGTGATGCTGGTGGAGCCGTTCGCCGAGGACAGCCTGGACGCCAACATCAACCCGGTGGGGCGATTGTTCTATGCCGCGTCGACCTTCATCTGCACGCCCAATTCACTGTCCCAGGAAGTTGGGCTGGGACTGGGGGCGCAGGCAGGGGAGGCACGCTTGCGTGCGGTGTTCGAGGAGGCGGGGTTCAGCCGGTTCCGGCGGGCGACGCAGACGCCGTTCAACCTGATTCTGGAGGCACGCAAGTAATGCGTAAGCCTGCATCGGCCTGATCGCGGGGCAAGCCCGCTCCCACGAGGCTGTGACTGCGCAGAAAGAGAAGGGGCGCCATCTGGCGCCCCTTCTTGTTGCTGCTTAGGCTTGCGCGTCCCAGGGACGGTCGCCTTTTTCATCCTTGACGCGGGTCGGCAGGCCCATCACGTCCAGCGCCTTGAGGAACGGCTCGGCCGGCAGTTCCTCGACGTTGACCATGCGGCCGGCGTCCCACTCACCGCGGGCGACCAGCAGGGCAGCAGCCACTGGCGGTACGCCGGCGGTGTACGAGATGCCCTGGCTGTCGGTCTCGGCGTAGGCTTCTTCGTGGTCAGCCACGTTGTAGATGAACACTTCGCGCGGCTGGCCGTCCTTGGTGCCCTTGACCAGGTCGCCGATGCAGGTCTTGCCGGTGTAGCCCGGGGCCAGCGAGGCCGGGTCGGGCAGCACGGCCTTGACCACTTTGAGCGGCACCACTTCCAGGCCTTCGGCGGTTTTCACCGGTTGCTCGCTGAGCAGGCCCAGGTTCTTCAGCACGGTGAACACATTGATGTAGTGCTCGCCGAAGCTCATCCAGAAGCGCACGTTCGGCACGTTCAGGTTCTTCGAGATCGAGTGCACTTCGTCGTGGCCGGTGAGGTACAGGTTCTGCGAACCCACCACCGGCAAGTCGTCGGTGCGCTTGACTTCGAACATGGTGTTGCTGGTCCACTGGCTGTTCTGCCAGCTCCATACTTGCCCGGTGAACTCGCGGAAGTTGATTTCCGGGTCGAAGTTGGTGGCGAAGTACTTGCCGTGGGAACCGGCATTGACGTCGAGGATGTCGATCGAATCAATGCGGTCGAAATACTGCTGCTGCGCAAGTTTTGCGTAGCTGTTCACCACACCCGGGTCGAAGCCGACACCAAGAATGGCGGTAATGTTCTTCTGCTGGCATTCCTCGAGGTGTTTCCACTCGTAGTTGCCGTACCAGGGCGGGGTTTCGCAGATCTTGCCCGGTTCTTCGTGAATCGCGGTGTCCAGGTAGGCGACACCGGTATCGATGCAGGCACGCAGCACCGACATGTTGAGGAAGGCGGAACCAACGTTGATCACGATCTGCGATTCGGTCTCGCGGATCAGCGCCTTGGTCGCCTCGACATCGAGGGCATTGAGCGAGAAGGCCTGAATGTCGGCGGGTACCTTGAGGCTACCCTTGGCCTTGACGCTGTCGATGATGGCCTGGCATTTGGAGATGTTCCGTGACGCAATCGCAATACGACCCAGTTCGTCGTTATGCTGTGCGCACTTGTGGGCCACCACCTTGGCGACACCTCCTGCACCAATGATAAGAACGTTCTTCTTCAATTCAGCTGCTCTCCTTCATGAAAGCCCGTCTTACGACAGGCTCGAAACGTAGTCTTCGAAACCGAACTCGCGCACTACCTCGACGCTGCCGTCGAGTTGCTTGACCGCGATGGACGGCATCTTCAAACCGTTGAACCAGTTTTTCTTGACCATGGTGTAGCCCGCGGTGTCGACGAACGACAGGCGATCGCCAATGGCCAGTGGCTTGTCGAATTGGTACTCGCCGAAGATGTCGCCGGCCAGGCACGATTTGCCGCAGACCATGTAGGTGTGCGCGCCATCGTTGGGGGCCATCTTGGCGTTGAGGCGGTAGATCAGCAGGTCGAGCAGGTGCGCTTCGATCGAGCTGTCGACCACGGCCAGGTGCTTGCCGTTGTACAGGGTGTCGAGCACGGTCACTTCCAGCGAGGCGCTGTTGGTGATGGCCGCTTCGCCCGGCTCCAGGTACACCTGCACGCCGTAGGTTTGCGAGAACTGCTTCAGGCGCGCGCAGAAGGCGTCCACCGCGTAATCTTCGCCGGTGAAGTGGATGCCGCCACCGAGGCTGACCCATTCGACCTTGTGCAGCAGGTGGCCGAAGCGCTCCTCGATGTGGCTGAGCATCTTGTCGAACAGGCTGAAGTCACCGTTCTCGCAGTTGTTGTGGAACATGAAGCCGGAGATCTTCTCGATCACCTTCTCGATCTTCTCAGGGTCCCACTCGCCCAGGCGGCTGAACGGGCGCGCCGGGTCGGCCAGCAGGTAGTCGGAGCTGCTCACCTGCGGGTTGACGCGCAGGCCGCGCACCTTGCCTTCGGATTGCTCGGCGAAGCGCTCGAGCTGGCCGATGGAGTTGAAGATGATCTTGTCGCAGTTTTCGAGCATCTCTTCGACTTCATCGTCGGCCCAGGCCACGCTGTAGGCGTGGGTTTCGCCGGCGAACTTCTGGCGGCCGAGCTTGAGCTCGAACAGCGAGGACGAGGTGGTACCGTCCATGTACTGCTGCATCAGGTCGAACACCGACCAGGTGGCGAAGCACTTGAGGGCAAGCAGGGCCTTGGCACCGGAGTGTTCGCGCACGTAGGCGATCTTCTCCATGTTGCTCAGCAGCTTGGTTTTATCGATGAGGTAGTACGGCGTCTTGATCATTTAAAGGCCCCCGGCCAGGCCGGCCAAAAAAAGGACACGCATTGTGCCTTCACTTGCCACAGTTCGAAAGGGCGCAAGGTGCTTTTCGTCCGAGTCGCCGCTCATTGCATATACAAAGCGCCATCATGCGGTTGCCCGGGGCCCGCTTTTGGGGAGCGCCTGGGGTGCAATGGCCCTATTGAAACAGACGAATATGACCATCCTGATCAAAGGCCGGTAGCGAGGGGCGGGCAATGAAAGTAGGCGTTATTTCCGATACCCATGGTTTGCTGCGCCCCGAAGCGCTGGCGGCGCTCGAGGGCTGCGCGCTCATCGTGCACGCCGGTGACATCGGCAAGCCACAGGTGCTTGAGGCGCTTGCAGCGCTGGCACCACTGCGGGTGGTGCGTGGCAACAACGACGTGGCGCTGCCCTGGGCCCAGGGCTTGCCGGACGTGGACAGGTTTGAGGTGCAAGGCTGGCAGGTGCTGCTGGTGAACGACCTGGCCGATGTGCCGGCGCACCTGGACCAGGGCGTGCAGTGGGTGATCACCGGGCATTCGCACAAACCGCTGATCGAACAGCGGGAGGGCCGCCTGTACCTCAATCCGGGCAGCGCCGGGCCCCGGCGCTTCAGCCTGCCGGTGACCCTCGCGCTGATCGAGGTGGGTGCGGATGGGGTGATGCCTGAGATAATCCCTTTGCTCACCCCGGCGTCGATCAAGGCAGGTCAGGCCAGCAAGTCCTCGTGAAACGCGCCGTAGGGCAGTTCGGGGTGGGCGATCTGGATCTCCAGGATCCACAAGCCTGCGCCCGGCTGCCCGTCGAATGCGCCCAGGTCACCGGCCCGGTAGATGGCATGGGGGAAGTCGCTGACGCGGTGGCCCTTGATTTCCAGGTTCAGCTTCCAGCCCATTTCCCGTGCGCGCTCGGCGGCAAAATCGTACAGCTCGATGCCCGTCACCCCCTGGCTGCGCCAGTGCGCCTGGACCTCGTCGAACAAGGTCTTCACCGCTGCGGCGCAGGCGATCATCTGTGGGTCGTTACCGGTGACGAAGGTGGTGCCGGCATCGCCCTCATGGCCTTCCCAGACCACGCCCATGTCGATGAAATAGATGTCGTCCTCGCCCAGCACCGGGTCACCCTCGGAGCGCTGCTTGAAGGTCTTCAGGGTGTTGGCGCCGAAGCGAATGTGGGTGGGGTGCCAGATCCGCTGCATGCCCAGCGCTTCCAGCACTTGCTGGCCCAGCGCGCGGGCCTCGGATTCGCGCATGCCGGGGCGGATGCCCTGGGCGATGCGCTCGACGGCCTGCCAGGTCATGCGCTGGGCATGTTTCATCAGGTCCAGCTGATAGGGGGCACCCACAGCTTCCTTTGCAGTGTTGGTGGCAGTCATGCCGGTACTCCTCATCAGGGTGTATTTCGTTATGATTTTTTTATACAGCGATAAGCTTCGGCACCTCAGCCTCTGGGCGCAGGCCGCGCAGGAACAGGTCGGCCAGCGCCTGGGTCGACGCCCGCGTCGGCTTGAGCTGCGCCGAACTGCCGGGCGCCTCGCCGAAACGGAAACTGGCCAGGGGCGTGGACCAGAGGAACAGTAGCAGATGCTCCGGCGCGGTCCGGGCAATCAGGCCGCGCTCCATCCACTGCGCAAGGCAGGCCAGGTTCTGCCGGGCGCTGTGGCGCAGGGCCTCGCTGCGCTCGCCAGGCAGGCGCTGCCCGCCGTGGAGCATTTCCTTGAGCCAGACCCGCGTGGCATGGGGGTGCCGGCGGGCCACCTCGGCCTTGGCCTTGAAGTAGCGGGGCAGGGCGTGCTCTGGATGTGCCTCGGCCGCGAGGCTGCGCGAAGCCAGCAGCAAGGGCTCCATCACCAGGTCCAGTACGGCGGTGTAGAGCTGCTGCTTCTTGCGAAAGTAGTAGAAGACATTGGCCCTGGGCAGGCCGGCGCGGGTGGCGATGGCGTCGACCCGGGCGGCGGCGAAACCGTGTTGGGCGAACTCTTCGCTGGCGGCTTCGAGGATCAGTTGCAGGTTGCGGTCACGGATACTGGACATGGCTGAGGCAGGACTTCTGAATCGCTATGTTGAAAAGTATATAGCGATACCCAGTTGGCCTGCCATGGGCTTGTACCCGCGAGCAGGGCCTAGGCCACCTGTTCCAGCCAGGCGCGGATCTGCTCCAGTGTGGCGGTCGCGCCACCGCAGACGATCACCAGCACATTGCCGTAGGCCTGGAACACCTCTGGCCGCTGCAGCAACGCCAGCGCCGCGCCGCAGGCCGGTTCGACCAGCACCCGGTGATCGCGCAACAGCCTTTCGCAGGCTTGCAGCGCTTCGCGGTCGCTGACCAGGTGGCTATGCACGGTGTGGCCACGGCTGCAGGCCAGCGCCTGCTCGGCCACCCGCTTGGCCCCCAGCGAGGTGGCCACCGACTGGATGCCCGGCAGCTCCACGGTATGCCCGGCAGCCATGGCCGCGTGCAGCGACGCCGCGCCGTCGGTCTCCACCGCCAGCACCGGCACGTCATGCCAGCCATTGCGTTGCAGGCCCTCGACCACACCGCTGAGCAGCCCGCCGCCACCGACCGAGAGCACCACGGCATCGGGCTTGAAACCCGTCGCCGCCACTTCGTCGACCATGCTGGCATGGCCGGCCCACAGCAGCGGGTCGTCGAAGGGGTGGATGAAGGCATCGTCCGGCCCCAGCAGCGTCTGGGCATGGGCGTTGGCCTCCTGCCACGAGCTGCCGTGCACCACGACCTTGGCGTCCTCGAGGAGCAACAGCTCCTTGGCCCGCTCGGTGGTGGTTTCGGGTACCACCACGGTCACCGGCAGCCCCAGCTTGCGCCCGGCATAGGCCACCGCCAGCCCGGCATTGCCGCCCGACGACGAGACGAAATGTTGAGCGCCACGGGCCTGGTGTATTTCACAGGCATGCCCGACCCCGCGCAGCTTGAACGAGCCGCAGGGTTGCAGGGCCTCGAGCTTGAGCCACACCGGGCGGCCGGCACTCAGCGACAAGGGGCGGGATTCGATCAGCGGGGTTTGGATGTGCAGTGGCATGGGAGCTCCAGGTTTTTAGTCGCGGGCAGCCGGCGCGTGCTCGCCGCGCAGCTGCTCCAGGTAGTTGTAGATGGTGTAGCGGGTCACGCCGAGGGCCTCGGCGGCTTTCTCCACACCGCCCTTGACAATGAACAGCCCGCGCTCCTGCATCACCCGCACCGCCTCGACCTTGGCCTGCTTGTTCATCCGGCCCTGGCCGCTGCGTTGCAGCGAGTCGTGGATGATCTCGGCCATCAGCACGGCCATGTCGGCGGGCTCGCTGCTCACGACCGGGGCGGGCGTGGCGCCCAGTGGCTGGAAGTGCTGAAGGAAGGCCATGGCGGTATCGAGGCCGGTGACATCGGTGTTCACGCACAGGCTGGCAAACGGGTGCCCGCCGCTGTCGCGGAAGATCGCCGTGGCGCTGCGCAGGTTGCGGCCTTTGAGTGTGGTGGGGTAGTCGGGCAGCACCACCGGCTCGCAGCCTGGCTGGCCATTGGCGGCCTGCATCAATGCTTTGAAGCCTTGGTCCTGTTCGGGAGCGGCGAGGATCGGGCTGCCGACCTGGCGCCCGGAGAGCTGGCCGTTGGCGATGGCCACCACCGAGTGTTCGGGGTGGTCGAGGTCATGCAGGAGGATTTCGACGTTGCGCGGGACAACACTGCCCAAGGCCTGGAGGGTGGCCTTGAGTACGGTGAGGGTGAGCTGGCGCTCTTGGGAAGGCGTCATGGCGGCATCGCATTATCAACAGTTAGTTGATTTTTGCATGCCTTGTTGAAATATTCCAGCGGGGTAGAAAGCATCGCGGGGCAAGCCCGCTCCTACGCAATCGTGCGTTGTGAGCGTGCTTGCCCCGCGATGATCTGTCGATCAGGACAGCTTGGGCGTACGCGGCGGGATCATGCGGCGCGAGCCGGTCGCCTCGAAGGCAGCGGCAAATTTCAACAAATTGTTGTCGCTATAGGCCTTGCCGGCGAAGGTCAGGCCTACCGGCATGCCGATATCGGCCATCACGCCCATGGGCACGGTCACGGTCGGCACGCCCAGGTGACGGATCGCCAGGTTGCCGTTGGCCACCCAGATACCGTTGCTCCAGGCGATGTCCGCCGAGGCAGGGTTCACATCGGCATCGGCCGGGCCGACGTCGGCCACGGTGGGGAACAGCACCGCATCCAGGCCCTGGGCGTCCATCCAGTCTTCCAGGTCCTGCTTGCGGGTCTGCTCCAGGCCGCGCAGGCCGTCCGGCACGGTGGCGATCTGGTCCCAGGTCTTCAGGCCGCGCTTGGCCATGTTGACGTACTCGTCCATGCCGGCGGCCAGGTCATCCTCACGGTTGGGCAGGGTGCCCGGGTCGTGGGGGAAGATCTGCGGGCCGTCGACGTCGGCCAGGCGGTTGAGCTTGGGATCGTCGTTTGCCCGCAGGAAGTCGTCGAAGGCCCAGCCGGACAGCTCCCACAGCTCGTCATGGAGGAATTCCTTGCTGACGATGCCACGGTTGTACACGGTGGGTGCGCCGGGGCGATCGCCCTCGCAGTTGGACACCAGCGGGAAGTCGGTTTCGACCACTTCGGCACCGGCCGCTTCCAGGGCCTGGCGCGCCTGCTTCCACAGCTCGATCACGCTGGCGCGGGTGTTGATGCGCTGGCCGGTGGGGCCACCGATGCCCGGTTTTTCGGACGTGCCGGCTTCGGCGTCGGCGTTGATGTACATGCGCGGTACGGCGAAGCGCTTGCCCTTGAGCGAGGCTGCATCGGCCGCCAGCGCCAGGTACGAGGCCGGGCGCACGCTGGAGGCGGCGGGGATCGGCACCCATGGCTGCAGGCGCCACAGGTCGCCGCGCTGGTCGGCGTCGTCGGCCACCACCACGTCGAGGATTTCCAGCAGGTCGGCCATGGTGCGGGCGTAAGGCACGACCACGTCCATGGTCGGGGTCAGCGGCCAGTTGCCGCGCACCGAGATCACCCCGCGCGACGGGGTGTAGGCGCACAGGCCATTGTTCGAGGCAGGGCCACGGCCGCTGGACCAGGTCTCTTCGGCCAGGCCGAAGGCGCTGTAGCTGGCGGCGGTGGCGGTGCCGGCGCCGTTGGACGAGCCGGAGGCGAACGGCGCGGTCAGGTAGGCGGCGTTGTACGGGCTTTCAGCGCGGCCGTACACACCGCGCTGCATGCCGCCGTTGGCCATCGGAGGCATGTTGGTCTTGCCCAGGCAGATGGCGCCGCCGGCGCGCAGGCGCTCGACGGTGAAGGCATCGCGCTGGGCGACCAGGTCCTTGAATGCAGGGCTGCCGGAGGCGGCGGTCAGGCCTTTGACCAGGTAGCTGTCCTTGGCGGTGTAGGGGATGCCGTCCAGCGGGCCGAGGACTTCGCCACGGGCCCGGCGGGCATCGGAGGCCTCGGCCTCTTTCAGCGCTTCAGGGTTGCGCACCACCACGGCGTTGAGTGCGGTGGCGGTGTCCTTGCCGTCATAGGCGTCGATGCGCGCCAGGTAGGCCTTGACCAGCTCGACCGCTGTCGTGCGGCCAGACTCGAGCGCGTCGCGCAGCTCGGCAATGGAAACCTCGGTTACCTCGATCATGCTGTCACCACAGTTGTGCAGGTGGAAAAATCATGGCGGCGAGTGTAGCAAGAAGGCTTTGCCGGAGCAGGCATGCAGTGGGGAAATGCTTCGTTGCGTCACAGCATTGTGCTGGGCGTGGGTATTGCGCTGGTGCCATTCGCCGACAAGGCCGGCGAATGGCTCACTTCAGTTGCCCGGTCGTTTACAGCAGCTTGCGTTGCACCGCTTCGTCCAGGGTGCTGCGCGCCAGCTCACGGACCACGTCGCGGGTGTCGGCCTGGAACGGCAGGCCGACGATCAGCACCAGTTGCATCCAGGTGCGCACCGACTCGCTCTTGCTGATACGCCCGACTTCCTTGCCTTCTTTGTCCTTGAACACGGTCTGCAGGGTGAAGGTGTTCTTCGCCGTGGACGGAATGATGAAGAAGGTGAAGCCAGTGATGAACGCCGAGGCCATGACGAACTGCTCATGGTTGGTCAGGGTCGATTCGGCGTACAGGTCCGATTCGACCTTGCGCGTGCTGACCTGGGTGAAACGGCCGGATTCCTGGTAGGTCTCGCTGATGGCCTTCTCCCACATCTGCGCGTGGGCGCCGGCGGCGGCAGTGGCCGGATTGTCGTTGACCTGGTACAGCGCGGTGGTGCGCAGGTAGGCGCTGGGCTTGGCCGCTTCGCTGCTGGCCGCAGGCGGCCAGGTACCGACCGGGGCCAGGTCGCCGGTGGAATAAGAGACGCAGCCGCCGAGCAGCAATGCCCCCAGCAGCAGACCTTGTTTGAATACGTTCATGCATCGATTCCTGATTTAACGTTTTGCCAATTGCACGGTGGCGCTGTCCAGCAACTCGCCGACCAGCAGCGACAGCTGTTTGCCGCCCATGATGGTCGGTGCCCAGTAGTCGCCGCCGTACAGGCCGACGTTGTGTTTGAAGGTGATCTGGTCCTTGCTACGGGCCAGCTCGACGCCGTCGCGGTCGACGATCACCAGGTCGCCGGCCAGGTCGAAACTGTCCACGTAGATCGGGCCGTTGACCCAGATCCACAGGGTCAGGGTCAGCAGCGCACCGGGGAAATAGCCAGGGTGCGGCGCGCGACGGCCCTTGAGCGAGGTCAAGTCGAACTTCAGCACCACGTCCTGTTCGCCCAGGCGCGTGGGGTACTCGCTGACCGACTTGAAATAGCCGGCCTTGTCCACGTAGCGGTCGAGGTCTTTGGTCAGCGAGCGGCTGATGGCCTCGCGGGTAGCCTGGTCGAGGCCGGGGGCGGACACCGTGACATCGGCGACCTGTGCGGTGCGCGGGCTGGTGAGGGTAGCGGGGTGGACAGGGGCGTTGATGGGGCCGGTGACCTGGAAGGACACGCAGCCTCCCATCGAGAGCATGGCCACGAGGGCGGTGCATTTAAGGAATTGCTTCAAGCCGGTACATCCTTGCGCGAGAGAAAGGCCGAACAAGGATTACGGCTGCAAGGCGAGGAACTTTAGGGCAAAGTGCCACCATTGTATCCAGGCCGCCCAGCGTGGCTGAGCAGCCCTGTGTGATCAGCCCAGGTCGGCTGCCGAATGGCGCTCGGGAACCTGGCTCGCTTCATCGCCCCAGGTCCGGTTTACCCGGGTGCCACGCTGTACTGCCGGGCGTTGCGCGATGGCTTCGGCCCAGCGTTGCACGTTGGGGTATTCGTGCACCGCAAGAAACTCCGCGGCGCCGTACAGGTTGCCGCGTACCAGCTGGCCATACCACGGCCATACGGCGATGTCGGCGATGCTGTACTGGTCGCCACCCAGGTAGCTGCTTTCGGCCAGGCGACGGTCGAGCACGTCGAGTTGGCGCTTGGCTTCCATGGTGAAGCGGTTGATGGCGTACTCGAACTTCTCGGGCGCGTACACATAGAAGTGGCCGAAACCACCGCCCAGGTAGGGCGCCGAGCCCATTTGCCAGAACAGCCAGTTCAGGCTTTCGGTGCGGCTGGCCGGGTCCTTGGGCAGCAGGGCGCCGAATTTTTCTGCCAGGTACAGCAGGATCGAGCCAGACTCGAACACCCGCACCGGCGGTTCGACGCTACGGTCGAGCAGGGCGGGGATCTTCGAGTTCGGGTTGACCCCGACGAAGCCGCTGCCGAACTGCTCGCCTTCGCCGATGCGGATCAGCCAGGCGTCGTATTCGGCGCCGGTATGCCCCAGGGCCAGCAGTTCTTCGAGCAGCATGGTCACCTTGACGCCATTGGGGGTGGCCAGGGAGTAGAGCTGCAGCGGGTGCAAGCCCTGCGGCAGCTGTTTGTCATGCGTCGGGCCGGCGATCGGGCGGTTGATGCTGGCGAACTGGCCGCCGGAAGGTGCCTCGTGGGTCCAGACCTGGGGCGGGACGTAGGGGGGCTTGCTCATGCGCGGAAACTCCTGGAAGGCGTGATCGAGCATCTATGCCATGGGTTCGGCGCGAGGGGCAAATGCATTGGATGCATAGCTGATATCAAAGCTGAGAGTTTGACGTTGGATGGCTTATCGCGGGGCAAGCCGCAGTGGTGCACCGTCGCTCCCACGCTGAAACCGCGTCGTACCAACAAGGCGGACAGTGATGACCTTTCAGGAGTAACTGGCCCGAAACAGATGTGGGAGCTGGCTTGCCAGCGATGCGCCGCCACATTTGTTTCGGGCCAGTTATGCCTGTGAGAGCTTCGGCGCCTGCCCGCGATGCGGGCCTATCAGGCCACCGGAATCAGCGGATCAGCCGCCGCCAGCGCCGCCGCACGATCATCGGCGGCCGGTGGGTAGATCCAGATCGAGTTGATCTGGTGCTTGAGCACCTTGGCTTCGGCCTTGTCGGTGGGCGGCGACACCGTGCGCTCCCAGCCTTCGGTGTACACCGCGCCCCAGGCGCCGAGGTCCAGGCAGGTGACGTACTTGGGTTGGCTGTAGATCATCGGTGCCACGCCGATCAGTTCGGCGGCGGCGTTGTTGCCGGCGTAGCGGCCCAGCGGGATGGCGTGCTGGCAGGACATCACCGCATGGTTGCCGACTTCGTCGCACGCGGCGTAGGCCACGTCACCCGCGGCGTATACCGCGTCATTGCCGATGACCCTAAGATTGCCGTCGACGTGCAGGCGGCCCTGGCGGTCGCGTTCACCGCTGATCTGCTCGGTGAGCGGGTTGGCCTTGAAACCGACGGTCCAGATCACCGTGCTGGCTTCGATGCGCTGGCCGTTGTCGAGCACCACGCCGCCGTCATCCACCGAGGCCACCGTGGTCCCGCAGATCCATTCGATGCCCAGGTGGTCGCTGGCCTGCTCGATGGCCGGGCGGATGCCGTCACCCAGTGCGGCGCCGATTTGCGCGCCGCGGTCGACCACGATCACCCGTGGTTTCACGCGATCACCCAGGATCTTGTGCAGGCGCGACGGTAGTTCGGTGGCGGTCTCGATACCGGTGAAACCGCCGCCTGCCACCACCACGGTATTGCGTGCCGGGCTGTCGGGCCGGCCGGCGAGGGATTTCAGGTGTTGTTCAAGGCGCGACGCCGAGTCGATCTTGTCGACATCGAAGGCATGCTCGACACCGGCCATGTCGGGGCGGTTCAGCAGGCTGCCGCACGCCATGATCAGGCGGTCGTAGCTCAGTTTCGACTCGATGCCGCCGGGCGCGCGGTAGGTCACTTCACGGCTTTTCTCGTCGATGTGGCTGGCGCTGCCTTTGACGAAGCGCACATTGACCGCATCGAACAGCGCCTGCAGCGGCGCGGCCATGGTGTGCACCTCGGGTTCGTAGAAGCGCGGGCGTACATGCAGTTCGGCCTGGGGGGCGAGCACGGTGATGGCGACGTCGTCGCGCCCGTGCAGGTCAAGCTGGCGCGCGGCGCCCAGGGCGCTCCACAGCCCGGCGAAGCCTGCGCCAATGATCAGGATCTGTTTCATGAGGGTGCTCCTGGAGGTTCCGAATACCGCGGATGGTTGGAGTTGTCGGCTCGGGCACGGCAGTGGGAAAAGGGTACGCCTGGTGCTGCTGGGTGGGGCGTGGTCCGACCTGTGGCCCATCGCGGGGCAAGCCCGCTCCCACGGCACTGTGGGAGCGGGCTTGCCCCGCGATGGGGATTGCTGTCGCAGCAGGGATGCTAAGCGTGGCCGGCGTTGCGCCCTAGGCCAAAGAACCCTGGATTTCGGCCAGCGGCACGCTGCGGGCGAAGCGCGCGCGGTAGTCGCGCGGGGTGACCGCCAGGTGGCGCTGGAACGACTGGCGCATGCGTTCCTCGCTGCCAAAGCCGCAGTGGCGGGCAATCTGCTCGATGTGCTGGGTGGAGTTCTCCAGCAGGCGGCGGGCGGCTTCCAGGCGGAACAGCTCGATGGCCTTGGCCGGGGTGCGGCCGGTCTTCTGTTTGTACACCCGGGTGAAGTTGCGCAGGCTCATGCGCGCCTGTTCGGCAAGGCGTTCGACACTCAGGCGGGGGTCGCCCAGATGGTCGTTGAGCCACAGGTGCAGGGTGTCGAAGGCGGCGCTGTCCTCGCCCTGGGCCTTGAGCAACTCGCTGAATTGCGCCTGCCCGCCGGGGCGCTTGAGGAACACCACCAGCTCGCGCGCCACCTGCATGGCCACCTCGCGGCCGCAATCGGCTTCGACCAGGGCCAGGGCCAGGTCGATGCCGGCGCTCACCCCGGCAGAGGTCCACACCTGGTCCTGCTGCACGAAGATCGATTCGGCATCCACCTCGATGGCCGGAAAGCGCTGGTGCAGGGCCTCGCACATGGCCCAGTGGGTCGCTGCCCGGCGGCCATCGAGCAGGCCGGCGGCGGCCAGCAGGAAGGTGCCGCTGCACACCGAGGCGGTGCGCCGGGCGCGGGCGGCGACCAGGCGCAGCCAGTCGACCAGTTCGCCGTGTTCGGGGAGGGTGCGGACGATCTCCGGGGCGCCCGGCACCACCAGTGTGTGCAGCGGTTCGTGCAACCAGGGCGGCAAAGGCTCGGTACCGACCGCCAGCCCTTCGGCGGTGGGCACCAGGCCACCGGTGAGGCTGGCGGTGACCACCCGGTAGCCGGGCAAGCCGCGTTCGGCGCGGGCCTTGGTTGCGGCCCAGAACACCGTCTGGGCGCCCGTCAGGTCGAGCAGGCCCATTTGCGGATAGGCGAGGAACAGCACGGTGTGCGGCTGGTCGAGCGAATGCACGGGCGGGTCGGGAATTAGCGGGATATCGGTCATGGCGTGCTGCCTGGGCGAAAGGCTTGCCTTAGTCGACCAGTTCGCGCGGTGATGTACAAGCACCGGCGGCCTCATCGCGGGGCAAGTCGCATCGGCGCGCCGCTGCTCTGTGGGAGCGGGTTTACCCGCGAACACGGGCATAGCCCGTGCCAGGCAGCGAGGTGTCATCTTCGCGGGTAAACCCGCTCCCACAGGCACTGTGAACTCCTGGGGAATGCACGGACCCTGTGGGAGCGGCGGTGCGCCTATGCGACTTGCCCCGCGATGAGGCCCTTGCTCAGAAGCGGTAATCGACCGTGGCGAAGTACGACCGCGGCGCGCCCAGCAGCCACTGCTCGCCGCTGTAGGCCGACATCGCGTATTCACGGTCGAACAGGTTGTTCACCTGCAGCCCCAGGCGCACGTCCGGCAGCACCTGCCAGCCGATGTTGCCATCGACCACGGTATAGCCTGGCACCTGCTGGTCGTTGGCGGTGGTGGCGTAGCGCTGGTCGACGTAGCGCAGGCCGATGCCGGCATCGACAGCCTGGCCGAAGCCCTTGCTCAGCCACAGGTTGGCGGTGCGCCGTGGCACATCGGTGGGGCGGTTGCCCGAGCGGTCGTAGGCGATGCCGCCGCTCACTTCGTCGAACTCGTCGTACTTCGCCCGCACCAGCGCCGCATTGGCCGACAGCTGCCACTGGTTGCCCAGCGCCAGTTCCAGGCTTGCCTCCAGGCCATCGGAGGTCTGCTGGCCGGCCTGCTGTTTGGTGTGGGTGACCGGGTCACTGACCAGCAGCTTGTCCTTGACGATGTGATAGGCCGCCAGGGTCCATTCGCCACGGCCTTCCCAGAAGCGCTGCTTGAGGCCCAGCTCGGTCTGCTTGGCTTCGGTCAGGTCCAGGCGCTGCTCGGGGCGCAGGGTGATCAGGTCGCCGACGCCGTCTTCGCTGGTGGAGTACTGGCCGTACAACGACAGGTCGTCGGTGACGGCGAACACCAGCCCGGCGCGCCAGTTGCCGCCCTGCAAGCTGCGGTCGCTGCGGGTGCCGTCGAGCAGGTTGCTGCGGTCGATGTGGTTCTGGTCACGGCGAATGCCGGTGACCAGGGACAGGCGCTCGGTGAGCTGGGTGCGGTTTTCGGCGAACAGGGCGAAGGTGCTGGTTTTCGACAGCGACTGCGGCTGGGTCGGGCTGGCGCTATGGAAGGCACCGGGCGCGGGCTGCCAAGGATCGAGCGGGTCTGTGCTGCCGTCGTCGTAGGGCCAGTTGCTGTCGATGTTGAAGCGGATGCGGTTGTACTCGGCACCGACCACGGTCTTGCTGGCCAGGCCGAACAGTGAGTGGTCGAAGGTGAAGCTCTGGCGGTCGCCGATCTGCTCCTGGTTGTGCTTGATCTCGAGGAAGCTGCCGCGCTGCACTACCCCGTTGTCGGCGTCCCAGGCGTACTGCTCGGCGTTGCGCCAGTGGCGGCGGCTCTTGATGTAGTAGAGCTGGTTGCTGGCCGAGACGCTGTCGTTGATGGCCCAGTCGGTGGTGAAGCGTGTCCACTCATCATGGTAGCGCTGCACGTCGTTGCTGACGTTGTAGTTCTTCCTGGCCAGGCTGCTGCGCAAGTGGCCGTCGATCAGCGGCGTGCCGTAGTAGTTGGCCGGCTGTGCATCGCCACGCTCGTGGGCGAGGGTGAAGCTGAGGTCGTCGCTGGCATCGAAGCGCAGCGCGGCGCTCAGGGCCAGGCTGCGCGAGTCGGTGCGGTCGATGTAGCCGTTGCCGGCCTGCTGGTTGAGGGTGACGCGGTAGCTCAGGCGCTCGCTCAGGCTGCCGCCGCTGTCCAGGCCCAGTTGCTGACGGTCCCAGGAGCCGTAGCCCAGGCGCAGGTGGTTGCTGATTTCGCCGGCGAAGGGCTTTTTCGGGATCACGTTGACCACCGCGCCGGTGGCGCCTTCGCCGTACAGTACCGAGGCCGGGCCGCGGATGACGTCGATGCGCTCGACCATCCACGGGTCGACCGGGAAGGTCTGGGTGCCGGCACCGGTATACAGGCGTGCGCCGTCGAACAGGGTCATCACCGAGTTCTGCCCGCTGAAGCCGCGCGCCGACAGGCCGGTGCCGCCATCGCCGGGGGTGCCGATGAAGGTGATGCCCGGCGAGCGGGTTACGGCGTCCTGCACGGTCAGGTTGTTGCGCTGCTGGATCTGCGCCTCGCCGAGGCTGCTGGTGCTGGCGGGGGTGTCCAGGGCGCTGAGGTTCAGGCGTGAACCGGCCTGGGTCGGGGTGGCCAGGTCGACGGTTTGCGCATCGCGGCTGTCGGTGATGGCCGTGGAGGGCAGGGTGAGGGTGGTCTGCTGTTCGGCCTGGGCCGGCAGGGCGACGGCCAGGCAGGCCGCCAGGGAGTAACGCTTGCTGATACGGGACATGTCGTTCCACTGCTGCAGGAATGAATGGATCCCGGTGGAAAACACGCAAAAGGCGAACCGCGCACGCAGGCGCGCGCACGGATACCGGCCTGCGCCCGCCCACCGCGGGTTGCCAAGTGGAGCCTCAGGCCGGTCTCCGGGCTTGCGAGGGTCGTGAAGCCTTCACCTTCCCATGCTGGCGCACAGTGGTGTGTCGAAGGGTTCGCTCGCTTACCGTTGCGGGGGCAGCGCCGGACTTGTCGCATGAGGCGACGCACCGGCTTCCCGTTTCACCCTGCGCACGGCGGCGTAGGGCACCTGAAACTGGCGCGCATCTGACCATCGCGCGGGGAGTCAGTCAAGCTTTGGCGCGAACGGAAAGATCATGTGGGTCAAGGGGTTGTGCGGTTGACGTGCGGGCCTTATCGCCGGCAAGCCGGCTCCCACAGGGTAATGCCGTACTACTGTGGGAGCCGGCTTGCCGGCGATAAGGCCTGACAGGTGTCGCAGCTAATCCATGCCTCAGCGACCGCGCCGGCGCGACACCCGTGCTTCGATATTCTTGCGGCCGATCAGCAGGGGTGGCTTTTCCACGACGGGCTCATCGGCCAGCCACTTGTACATCACCAGGCAGTCCACCAGCCCCAGCTGGGCGTGGCGGAAGGCCCGGGGCAGGCGACCGACCGTCTCGAAACCAAGCTTGTGCCACAGCGCCACGGCCACTTCGTTGGTTGCCACCACCGAATTGAACTGCAGGGCGAGCAAGCCTTCCTGGCGTGCCAGTTTCTGCGAGTGTTCGCACATCAGCCGCGCCACGCCGCGGCCTCGGGCGTTCTCGCAGACCATGTAGCCGCAGTTGCCAACATGCGCGCCGGGGCCGGCGGCATTGGCCTTGAGGAAGTAGGAGCCGAGCAGCTCGCCGTCTTCTTCGGCCACCAGGGTGCGCAGCGGTGCTTCAAGCCACAGCGCCAGGGCTTGCTGGTAACTCAGGGCGGGGTCGAAGGCGTAGGTCTGGCGGGCCTGGACGATGGCCTGGAAGGTTGGCCAGAAGCGCGGGAAGTCTTCCGGGGTCATGGGGCGGATGTGGATCATGGCGGCTCCTGCGCGGGCTGGGCCGCCAAGTCTGGGTGTCGCGGCGCCGGCGCGCAAGGGCGCTGGCGCCGTGAAAGGGCTAGTTGGCGGCTTTGCCGACCGCATCCAGGGCTCGGGCCGAGTACACCAGGGCGGCGCCGGCGTTCATCGCCACCGCCACGCCGAGGGCCTCGGCGATTTCTTCGCGGGTGGCGCCGTGCTTGACCGCCTGCTGCGAATGCACGGCGATGCAGCCGTCGCAGCGGGTGGTTACCGCCACGGCCAGGGAGATCAGCTCGCGGGTCTTGGCGTCCAGGTGATTGGTCTTGGCCCCGGCACCACTGGCGGTCATGTAGCCGGCCACGGTGTCGGGAGACAGTTGCTTGAGATCGCCGATGCCGGCCATCAACTGCTTACGGTAGGCGTCCCAGTCCATCATGCTCATCGTCTTCACCTTGTCAGGTTGGTCGGGGGAGCTTTCAGGCTAGTCGATGATGGGGAGAGTGTTTTCATCTGGTGAAAACATCGCGGGGCAAGCCCGCTCCCACGTGCCCCATGCAATGAGGTCTGGCGTGGGAGCGGGCTTGCCCCGCGATGGTGTACGTACGGCGCTGTCTGGTCAGATGTAGATGAACACCAGCACCAGCGCCGCGACCACTGCCCACTTTTCCAGGTAGTAGCGCATGCGGTTGCGTTTCTTCAGCGCCTTGCCGCGTTCACGGATCTTGTAGATGCGGGTGAACAGGCGGTTGATGCCGCCAGTCTTGTCATTGGCATCGTTGGGTGCGGCGGCGGCGGCCATGACGTTGCGGCTGAACCAGCGGTTGAAGGCGCTCGCCCAGCGGTACTTGAGCGGGCGTTCGACGTCACAGAACAGGATGATGCGGTTGTGCTCGGTGGTGTTGGCGGCGTAGTGGATGTAGGTCTCGTCGAACATCACCGCTTCGCCGTCGCGCCACGAATACTTCTCGCCGTCGACATCGATGTAGCAGCCGTCGTCGTTGGGTGTGTCCAGGCCCAGGTGATAGCGGTAGGAACCGGCGTACGGGTCGCGGTGGCGTACCAGTTTGGCGCCCGGTGGCAGGGTGGCGAACATCGCCGCCTTGACCGTGCCGATACCCTGCAGCAGCTCGGTGGTGCGCGGGCACAGGCTCATCGCCGAGGGGTGGCTCTCGCCGTACCACTTCAGGTAGAAACGCTTCCAGCCGGTCTTGAAGAATGAGTTGAAGCCGACGTCGTCGTAATTGTCGGACTTCTTGATCTCGCCGGCATGCAGCAGTTGCTGGGCCTCGGCACGGATCTCCTGCCAGTGGTCCTTGAGCGGTTGCAGCTCGGGGAACGCCTCGACCGGCAGGTAGGGCTTGGCCGGGAGCCTGGAGAACAGGTAAAGGAAACTGTTGATCGGGGCGAGGAAGCTGGAGTGGTCGCCCAGCTGGCGGGTCAGCTTGTGACGAACCCGACCGCGCAGGTGAACATAGGCGATCGAGAGGACGAAGATCAGTACGAGTGCAATTTTCATGGACGGTTACTTGTCTAAAAAATGGCCATGCGCCATGGCATAAGCTCGCCAGCATAAACAAACATCGTCAGGGATTGTACTTATTGTTACGTAAATTCCGGGCGACTTAGGTGTAATGGCCTACAGCTTGCGCAAACGATTCAACTGGTTTTTTCCATGCACTTTGTGTTTTGGATTGCCCCAATCTTCTGACAAGGAACGCCCTATGGTCCAGGAATCCCGCCCCAGCGGCGCACCGTTCAAGCGCCTGTTCTTCGCCCTTTCAGTCAGTGATGGTCAGCGCCGCGCCATCGCCCAGTGGCGCCGTGGCCTCAACCTGCGCAGCGGCAAGCCGGTGCCGGCGGACAACTTCCATGTGACCTTGTTGTTCCTGGGGGATGTGGATGCGGCACTGGTGCCGGCGGTGTGCGCCGCCGTCGAGCCGTTGCAGCGCCCGGATGCGCCGCTGCGGGTGGTGCTCGACCGGTTGCAGGTGTGGCCGCGGGCAAGCGCCCTGGTGCTTGAGCCCGAGCAGGCGCCAGCGGCCCTGCGCCAGTTGGTCTATGCCCTGCAGCAGGCAGTGCTGCCGCTGGGTATCGAGGCGCAGGTGCGCGAGTACCGGCCGCACCTGACGCTGTCGCGGGACTTTCGCGGGCCGCTGCCGGAGGCGGCGCAAGCGCCGGAGTTCTTCCTGGCGGCGCGCAGCTTCACCTTGTACGAGTCGCGCAAGGGCCAGTACTGGCCGCTGGCCGAGTGGCCCTTGGCGGATTGAGGCGGATCAGAACTGCGGCGTGTATTTGACCGTGAACATGAAGTTGCGTGGCTCGCCGAAGTTGTTGCTGCCATTGAGCTGGTTGAAACCGGCCACCCAATATTTCTTGTCGAACAGGTTGTTGGCATTGACCGCCAGGTTCACCTCGGGTGTCAGCTGGTAGGCCAGGCGTGCGCTCCAGACCGTGTAGCCTGCCACTTCATAGTTGCGCTCGTAGCCCAGGGTGTGGCTCTGGCTGGTGAAGCCAAGCCCGGTGCTCCAGCGCTGGCCGTCCAGTGGCAGGGTGTAGTCGGCCCAGGCGCGCAGCATGTGCTTGGGGGTCCACTGGCTGAATACACGGCCCTTGTTGTCCGGGTCGTCGAGGAACTTGGTGGTGTTGTAGGTATAGCCGGCAAACAGTTGCAGGCCGCTGAGCACTTCGCCGCTGACCTCGGCTTCGACGCCCTGGCTGCGCACCTTGCCTGCAGCGGTCGAGCAGTACCAGTCATCGCAGGCAAAGCCCGAGGCGACATCGGTGACGGCACGGTTTTCCTGGTCATAGCGGAACACCGCCAGCGAGGCATTGACCCGGCCGTCGAGCAGTTCGCCTTTCAGGCCGGTCTCGTAGTTGCTGCCCACCACCGGCTTGAGCGGCGCGTTGCCCACGGCGCGCTCGGTCTGCGGCACGAACACATCGGTGTAGCTGGCGTACCAGGCCCATTCACGGGTCAGGTCGTAAACGAAGCCGGCATAAGGCGTGACCTGCCCGGTCTCGGTCATGCGGCTGGTCGGGTGTTGGTTGCCGGGCTCGTCAGGGCCGTTGAAGTCGGTCGAATCCCAGCGGTAGTCGAACCAGCTGACCCGCGCGCCGAGCACCAGGGTCAGGTCCTCAACCGGCTTGACGCGCCAGGCGCCATACAGGCCTTTCTGGCGGATGTCGTAGCTGGCGCGGTTGGCGCGGCCCATGTCGCCGGCGAGCAGGCTGTCGCGGCTAGGTTCCGGGCGGTTGTGATCGATGGCGAAGATGTTGTCGTCGGGATCGTCGACGAAGTTGCGCCAATAGGCATCGTCGGACGTCAGCTTGGCGTAGTTGCCACCCAGGGTCACCTCGTGGGCCACGGAGCCGGTATCGAAATGCCCGACCACATTCATGTCCAGGCCGAGCTTGGTGTTGTGGAAGTCGGTGATCCAGTCGGCATAGCTGACGCCCGTGCCATCGGGGGCCAGGCCTTGGTCGATGGTCTGCACGCGCTGGTGGGTAGAGGTATTGGTTTCGTCCATGCGCACGGCGGCGGTCTTGAATGTCCAGTCGTCGTTGAAACGGTGCTCGAGGTCGAGGTAGTAGGTGGTGACGTCGGTCTCGGCGCGGCTCCAGCGCGCACCGGTATAGGTGGAGCGAGGCAGGTCCACCGCCTTGCCGGTCGCATAGCGGGGGATGCCGCGCAGCATCGGGCGCGACTGCTGGCGGCTGTAGCTGATGCCGCCCCCGACGGTGGTGGCGTCGTTCAGGTCGATGTCCAGGGCGCCGTACAGGGAGTGGTTCTTGCTCCACTTGTAATCGATGTAGCTGTCGCTCTGGTCTTCGTCCAGCACCACGCGCCCACGTACCCGGCCATCACTGGTCAACGGGCCGCCGGCGTCCAGTTGCAGGCCGTAGTGATCCCAGGAGCCCGCCTTGCCGGTCAGGGCGACGGTCGGGGTGGCCTGGCCGCGCTTGCGCACCAGGTTGATCGCGCCACCTGGGCTGCCGGTACCTTGCAGCAGGCCGGAGGCGCCCCGCAGGATTTCCACGCGGTCGAAGAACACCAGGTCCTGGGTCGCCCAGTTGCCCAGCGAGTAGTTATTGCGCTGGATCGGCACCCCGTCGTACTGCCAGTCGTCGATCTGGAAGCCGCGCGAGGTGATGACCACGCCCGGGCCGATGCCTTGGGCACCGACCAGGCCGGTGGTGTGGTTGACGGCGTCCTGCAGATCGGTGATGCCCTGGTCGTCCAGCTGCTTGCGGGTGATGACGGTGACCGACTGCGGGATCTCTTTGAGCGTGTGCACGCCCTTGCCGAGGGTGACGGCACGTGCGGCGTAGCTGCCGCTGCCTTCACTGGTGGCGTCCAGGTAGTTGTCGCTGATGCTGGTGCTGCCCAGCTCCAGCGCGTTGCCCTCCAGGCTGGCCGGCGCCACGCTGAAGTGGCCGCTGGCGGTCACCCGCAGTTGCAGGCCGCTACCGGCCAGGGCGGCCTGCATGGCTTGTTCGGCACTCATTTCACCGACCACGGCCGGGGCCTGCTTGCCGCGCACCAGGCCGGGCTCCAGGGCGATGATGTGCCCGCTCTGGCTGGCAATGCGGTTGAGCGTGGTGGCCAGGTCTGCCGCCGGCAGGTTGAACGACTGAGTCTGCGCCTGGGCAAAGCCGCTGAGGCTGCTCAGGGCGATGACGAGGGGCAGGGCGCGGGGCCATAGGTTGTGCACGGTGTTCTCCCGAGTTTGAAGTTGGCTGTCAGGAGTTAGGTGCAACGAGAAATGAAAACCGGACACCACTGCGAATGATTTTCAAAAATATTTTCAACCCGAAGCCGCCGGCCCGATCAGGGTCAGCCACGGGCCGTAGTGTTCGATGCGGATCGGCAGGGTTTCGCCCAGGGCCTGCAGGGCCTCCCGGGGTTGGTCCAGCGGGAACACGCCCTGTACGCGCAGGCTGCGCACTTCGGGAGCCAGGCGGATAAAACCGGGCTGGTAGTCGCGCAGGGCGTCGATCACCTGGTGCAGCGGCTCGTCGAGCACCTCCAGGCGGCCTTCGAGCCAGGCTGCGCGCTGGCGTTGTTCCTGCGCGAGCAGTTCGATACCGCTGCTGCGCAGCAAGGCGGCCTGGCCTTCCTGCAGGTCGAGCTGGCGGCCGTCGGCGAGGCTGGCGCGCACGCTGTGTTGCAGCACCACCACACGGGTCGAGCCCGCTTCCTGGCTGACCAGGAAGCGGGTGCCGAGGGCCTGCACCTGGCCTTGCGCGGTGCGTACCCGCAGCGGGCGTTGCGGGTCGGCCGCGACCTGGATCAGCAGTTCGCCGCGGCGCAATACCACCAGGCGTTGGCCGGCATCGAACAGCAAGTCGACCGCACTGTGGCTGTTGAGGCTCAGGCGGCTGCCATCGTCGAGGGTGTAACTGCGCCGCTGGCCGCTGGCGGTGTGCAGGTCGGCCCGCCAGCCCAGGGCCGCGTCACTGCGCCAGCCGGCCCATAGCCCGCCGCCCAAAAGACCAAGGCCGGCCATGGTGCGCAGCACGTCGCGGCGGCTGCGGGTGGGTTGCAGCAACAGGCGGCGGGTCGCTTCGGTCTGGCCGGGTGCGCGTGCATCGAGGCCGCGCAGTACCGCGCAGGGGCGGCCAAGGCGCTGTTGCAGCAAGTCCCACGCTTGTTGGTGCCGAGGGTCCTGGCCCAGCCAATGCTGCAGGCGCGCGGGCAGGCTGGCGTCATGCCCGCCAGCGTTGAGTTCCACCATCCAGTCGATGGCCTGTTCGCTGATGCTGTCGAGCACTTGGCGGCTCATGGTTGTAGCTCGCACAGGTAGCACTGGCGCAGCGCCTGCTTCATGTAGCGGCTGACGGTGCGCTCGGACAGGTTCAGCTTGGCGGCAATGTCGACGTAGCTCAGGCCATCGAGCTGGCTATAGAGGAAGGCCGCCTTGACGATATCCGGCAGGCCGTCGAGCACCTGGTCGATGGTGACCAGCGCCTCGAGCAGCAGCAGTTGTTCCTCGGCCGAGGGGGCCACTGGCTCCGGCAACAGGGCCAGGCGGTCCAGGTAGGCCTGTTCGAGTTGGCGGCGGCGGTGGCGGTCGAAGATCAGCCGGCGGGCGATGGTCGACAGGTAGGCGCGGGGCTGCTGGATGCTGTCGGGGTCGACCCGCGCGCCGAGCATCTGGCAGAACGCTTCGGCGGCAGTGTCCTCGGCGTCGGCACGGTTGCGCAGGCGCTTGTTGATGTGTTGCAGCAGCCAGCGATGGTGGTCGCTGAAGAAGAAGCCCAGCTTGCGGGTTGAAGTGCTGTCCAACGACCGGTTTCCCGAGTGTGAGTGTAAATCGTTCTCAATAGTAGCCGGGTCGTTCGGGTTGCTGCAATGGGGCGGTGGACTGCCGGTGAGCAGACGCCGGATTTAGCACCCGCGATGCATTTGGCACTCGGAATCGTCTTGGGCGTGCCAAAGACAGCGCTTCACGGTGCCAAAGCCACCGCCTCCTCACACGTTCGTTCTCCCTTCTATACCACCCCTTGCTCCTTGGTTTGGCGCTGCTCCAGCAGGGCCCGCGCCATGTTGACCATGTGCATCAGGGCAAATACCACATCCCGTGTCGTGCCCTGCAGGTGGGCGCCCGTTTCCTGGGCGGTGGCTGCAGCGCAGCGCAGCAGGGCCATGGCGTGTTCATTCGCCTGCTCGCCGGTGACGCCTTCGCGCAGTGTCCAAAGTGGGCGCTGCAGCTCCGACGGGGTAGGGGTGGGGTTGAGGTAGAAGTCGAGGGCGCGGCGAGCGGCCTCTTCGTCGAGATCTATTTCTTCTTTTTTCGAATTGCTCATGACTGCACCTATGAAATCCGTTCCAGGACAATGAACGGATCATGTTAGGTCATTCTGTATTATTGGTGCGTGCTAAGATAATTCAGAATGTGTGTTGATGCCGTTCATCCAGTCCGTATCGTTCACAGCCATGGAAAACTGGATCGAATTTCTCTCGCGTTACAAGCGCGAGCACAACCTCAAGCAGTACCAACTGGCCGAACGCTTAGGGATGACCCAAGGCGGTCTCGGCCATTGGTTGCGTGGCACGCGCCGGCCGACCCTGGAGACCGTCAACGAGAAGCTGGAGCAGCTTGGGCTAGTGTCCCTCGAGGCCAGGGTGATGGTGGTCGAACGGAGCATCACCCGCGAAAGTAGAGGCGTTTATGCGGTGGACAGGCCGTTGCCGGTGAACGCACTGCGCCATGCCAGTTTCTGCTTCCCGGTGATGAGTTGGGCCGATCTGCAGGGCGCATTGCCCGAGTCCAGTGAAACCCAGGAACTGACTGGCTATATGCCTGCCGGCAACGCGTTCTGGTTACCGGTGGAGAATGACGCGATGAACGCCGCCAGTGGCAGGAGCTTGCCGCAGGGGGTGCTGGTTTTGGTGGATGCCGGGATCGAGGTTGCGCCAGGCAGGCTGGTGGTGGCCCGGCAACCGGGCAAGCCAGCAGTGCTGAGGGAGTTGATCGAGGAGGGCGGGCAGCGGATGCTCAGGCCGCTGAATACCTTGTATCCCACCGTGCTGTGCGAGGAGGGGTGCGAGTTCCTTGGTGTTGTGGTGCGGATGCACGGGGTGCTCTAGGTTTGCGCGGGGACCGAGTTGGGGCTGCGAGGTGCCAGGCGGTGGCCTTGCAGCGCTCTTGAGATCGAGCGCCGCCCGCGCGGCGCATCGCTGGCAAGCCAGCTC